>JAGQXH010000372.1 GCA_020436695.1 Lewinella sp.
TCAGTAGTCACCTGGAGTTGGAAGGGCTACCCAGTCGGCCCAACATAAAGGGGCATCTCATCGCCGAACGTGGTTCATTCAAGGTCAACTTCCTGAATACGCGCTACCGTTTTAATTCAGCTTTTGCTGATATCGATAATTACCTGTTCGACCTTTCCGGTACTATTCTCTACGATAAATACAACCACCGGGCCGTACTCATTGAGGGCATTTCACACGATCACTTGCGTGACTTCGGTTTCGATGCCCGCCTTCGTACCAGTCGTTTTCTTGCACTCGATACTCACAAAGGAGATAACGACCTGTTTTACGGGCATGCGCTCGGACAGGGCACTGTACAATTCGGCGGTACTTTCCAGCAACCTGAGATTTACGTTAATGCCACGGTCGGAGATAGCAGTAATCTCGTTATTCCCGTCAGTAATGAACGGGAGATATCCGACCTGAACTACGTTCGCTGGAGCAAAGCCGACGAACTAAACGATCAGGACAAAACCTCCAACATTCCTACCGGTGTCGGTCTGGAGATGGACCTGGTGGTAAAAGAGGAAGCCACCATGCAGATCATCTTTGACGAGCTGGCGGGCGATATCATTCGCGGTTCCGGCCGCGGCAACATCCGCATACTGGTACCCCGGGGCAGTGATTTTCAGATGTATGGCGACTACGTTATCGAGAAAGGCAACTATCTGTTCACCCTATACAATGTGGTCAATAAGGACTTCCGGATCAGGCAGGGCGGCATCATCCGCTGGAACGGCGATCCGTTTGAAGCCCAGATCAGCCTTGCTGCTGAATACCAGGACCTGAAAACGCCCGTGGCCAATTTCATCCAGGAATACCTGCTCAACGCGAGTTCTGCGGTTAAACAGGATGCCAGCAACTCCACGGATGTCAATCTTATCCTGAAGTTGCAGGGGGATCTACTACATCCGGTTATTGACTTTGATATCATTTTCCCGGACCTGAAGGGGGAATTGGAAACCTATGCAGAGAACAAACTGCGTTTGTTGCGCCAGGATCAAAATGAACTAAACCGACAGGTCTTTGGCCTGATCGTAGTAGGGCAATTCCTGCCTTCCGATCTTTCCTTCCGGGGCACAGACATCATCTACAATACCGTCAGTGAATTCATCTCCAATCAGCTATCCCTGCTTTTAACGGAGCTGTTCTCCGAAGTGATCGGCGAAGGCAAGGTGCTTTCGGGGATCGATTTTGACATTGCCTACAATCAGTATCGCTCCATAGACCTGAATGATCAGATCAGCAGCGGAGAAGCCTTTGAACTCAGCGTCACGCAGAACTTTTTCGACGACCGCCTTTCCATTCAGGTAGGGGGCAATGTCAATATCGATAATGCTTTGCAGGCTACCCCGGAAAGCAGTGGTACTTTCGTAGGAAATGACCTGGTGATCGAATACATCCTCAATCCTAAACTCAATACACTTAAGCTGCGGATCTACCAGCGTCTGCAACCCGATATCGGGGGCGGGCAACGCCTGCAGATCGGGGGTGGTTTGAGCTATCGCAAAGAGTTCAACAGCTTCCGGGAGTTCTGGCAGAGCTTCCGGAAAGATGGTCGCCGTATGCAGGACAGTCAATAATCTACTTCACATTCTTCAGCTTTTCTTCGTAAAAACCAACCAGGCTAGATACGATAAACAATCCGATGCTACCCCACTCTACCGTCAGCAAGCCCGCCATTTTTTCCAGCCCTAGGGGTTTATTACCAAATTCGGCACCGACGACCATTGGATACGTATAGGGAAAGTAAGTGCCCAGATCGAAACGGTTACCGATAAATATCACAAAGATCGCGATGATGAACCCCAGCAAGCCAATACCCATGGGCAGAATAAAGCTGCTCCAGCGTACACTGAACCAGTAGTGCAGCCCCAGTATCCCCAGTATGGCAATATAGGAATGTAATAATCTCAGGGCATATCCCCCGATATCCGGCGGATATTTCCGAAAACCAAAGGCTGGAAAAATAAAGTCCAGCAGATAGGCTCCGATCAGGCCGATTACGAAAAAGATCAGGTAGGTTAAGGCGATCAGCCCCAGGATAGTCAGTAATTTGGAAAAATAGATATTCCCCCTTCGTATGGGCAGGGAATAAAGCTGTTTCCAGGCATTCCCATTGTGCTCCGGATAGACAACAGCTCCGGCGATCAGGACTATGTAAGGCACCAGGAACAGCATGGCCGTCATCATAAAACTTAGTTCAAAATAAAGATCCCAGGGATTGCGGGCTTGTTCCGTGAATTTCTCCACATTGAAAAAATGCAACAGAAATATAAACCCGGCAATAAAGACGCCGCCGGAAAGTACCAGCCAGAGAATAGGTGTTCCTTTTAACTTCAGGGATTCGGCCAACAGGCTACGGGTAAAAGCATATCGTACAAACATGGTTTATTGTTCTTTGGTGAGGTGAATAAATAGTTTTTCGAGATCATCCTTTACCGGGCTGACCTCATGGAGTTGGATCCCCTGGCCTACCAGTTGCCCGACCAGTAGCGGCAGGTCTTCTTTATTGGAGAGGGTGATCAGCAGGCCGTTGCCGTTCATTTCGCTCTTCAGCTGTTTTTCCTGCAAAAAAGCCAGCGTGGCCGTAGGATCGGAAGTCTCGAGTTTGAAGGTCCATTCACCGGATTTTCGTTCTTTCAGTTCCCCAATGGTCCCCTGAAAAAGCAACATCCCGTCTTTGAGTATCCCAACATGGGTCGCAATTTTCTCAATCTCTCCCAGCAGATGGCTCGATAGAAAGATCGTTTTCCCCTGGCTATGCAACTGCTCCAGGATCTCCCGGAATTCTATCATCCCCGTAGGATCCAGGCCGTTGGTAGGTTCATCCAGGATCAGCAGATCCGGATCACTCAGCAGCGCCATCGCCATCCCCAGCCGTTGCTTCATGCCCGTCGAGTATTTTTTTGTTTTTTTGCCGGCGTGCCCGGTGAGATGGACCAGTTCAAGCACTTCGGAAATCCGTTGTGTTGGTATTTTAAGATACCGGCATATAACTTCCAGATTATGCCATCCGCTTAAATGCGGATAAATGGAAGGGGCTTCAATTAAACACCCCAGTCTGCGCAGTACCTCTTCGCGATGGAGGTCGACTTCCTTTCCGAACAGAAAGATCCGCCCCTTCCGGGGCTTTAATAATCCAAGTACAGAGCGAATGGTCGTACTTTTTCCGGCACCATTAGCCCCCAGAAAACCGTAGATCGCTCCCTGGGGTACTTCCATTTGCAGTCGATCCAGGATCAGCTGATGGTGTGCATAACCGAAGTGCAGATTATCAATAGATATTACGGACGGATGCTGATTCATTGTTTTGAATGTTTGTATTTTTACCTAAATCAGTATCAAAATTAGAGCCGGACCTCAGGCTGGGCAATTAAAAGTGGTGTGAAGCAGAAAACCACTGATGAATGGAAAAACGACTGATGATCAGCAGCATGGGTAAGTTCATCAGTCAAAATGCACCTTTGATCATTATCTCTTAGCCGAACTGTGCAAAAGGGATTAGGTTGGAGCGAAAAAACGGATAGCGCATGAAGACGATGGCAGAAAATATTTTGGGCGCCATTCTGAATAATACCATTTGGGTATTTGTGACGATGATTCTCTTTATAAGTTATATTTTTCTACTGGATGGATCCTCTGCCTATTTAGTCAATTTCCTGAAGATCAGTCTGTTTTTCTCTCCGCCCCTGTTATTCGCGTTATTCCGTAAGCGCGTACAACGGAACCTGCCATCATGGGTTTTCGTTCTGCTCTGGCTTACCGCATTTATTGTTTATCCTACCCTTCTGATCCTGCTGGGCGATAACAGCTGGCTTGCGGGAATGGCTTTTCCTGAACTGGTGCTTCGACTCGGACATGTACGTTTCTTTCTGGTTGTGGGATCCTTTCTGCTCTCGGCGGAACTGGCCCTGCAGTTCAATGATCACCTTCGGCAGTGGGTAGCCCGGGTAAAGTGGCTGAAAGGGCTCAGTCTGGAAAAAAGTATACTCGGTATTTGCCTGTTGCTCTCCGTATTCTTGGCGGTCATCGGCATTATTGAATTACTGCGCTCGGCCACCCAGGAATTCTCCATACGGGCTTACTTGTTTCACTTTTTTTCTTTCACCATCCAGTTCTTTCTCATTTTTCTGGCCTACTATTTCTTCTATTACATCAACCACTATCTGTTAATACCCCGTCTATTAAAACAGAAGGGAGTTGTCTATTACGGTTTTTCCATTGCGGCTGCTATTCTGTTTTGTTATCCGGTTCTCATCGGGCTCATCCGGCTGCTGCCGGTCGTGTACGATCTCTCCATTGGCATATTTACCAATAACCGGAATCTGCTGGGTGAGGATGGCGGTAGTATACCTTTTTCGATCATGATCCTGAGCGCGCCGATCATAGTTTCCAATCAGTGGTTCAGACAAAACCGGGAGATTGCTCTATTGGAAAAAGAAAAAACAGAACGGGAACTCGGCCTGTTGAAGCAGCAGATCAATCCCCACTTTTTTTTCAATACCCTGAATAATCTTTATGCACTCAGTCTGACCAAAGATCACTCTACCCCGCAGGTAATCCTGCAGTTGTCGGAGCTGATGCGTTACGTGATCTACCGAGGCAAGGAAAAAGAAGTGAGTCTACAGGAAGAGATACAATACATCGAAGATTATATTAATCTGCAACGACTCCGGCTCCATCAGGATCTGGATTATCGATTTACCAAACAAATCGATCATGAAGATCTGAGCATTCCGCCACTGTTATTTATTATTTTGGTGGAAAACGCCTTCAAACATGGTATTGAGCCGGCAGAAAGAGAAAGTCTTTTACATCTGGATCTGAAACATGATGGGGACCAGCTCTTTTTTTCCTGTAAAAATTCAAAACCTGAACAGGCGGATAAAAAAGCCGGGATCGGGCTGCAAAATCTCCAAAGGCGGCTGGAGCTACTTTTTCCGCAACGTCACGAATTATGCATTCAAAATGAACAGGACACCTTCACCGCGACCCTAAAACTGGATCTGAAATGAAGTTGCGTTCGCTAATTATTGATGATGAACCGCTGGCTCATAAGGTAATACTCGAGTATGCCAAGGATGTGTCACTGATCGAGATCGTGGGTCAGTGTTATCTGGCGACCGAAGCATTACCACTGCTCAGCAGCGAATCCATCGATCTCATCTTTTTGGATATTCACATGCCCAAATTGAAAGGGCTGGATTTTCTGAAGAGCCTGCACCGCAAGCCGATCGTTATCATCACTTCAGCCTATGGAGAATACGCCCTGGAAAGTTTTGAGCTGGACGTCTGCGATTATTTACTGAAGCCGATCCGTTTTGAGCGCTTCGTAAAAGCCGTACAAAAGGCCGTCGAATGGCATGGATTGAGATCATCTCCCTCCAAGGTGGAAGACAATAGCCCTGCTACTTTGCCTCAATCACCTCAATCGGAGTTCTTTCTAAAAGTAGATAGGCGGCTCATCCAAATGAACACCGAAGAGATCTATTACCTGGAGAGCTACGGCAACTACGTAAAAGTCTGGTATGGAAAGGATTTCCACCTTTCTGCCCGTACTTTGTCCAGCTTCGAAGAAGAACTACTACAGCCCGGCTTTTTCCGGGTACACAAGTCTTTCATCATCCATAAAAAATACATTGACTTTGTGGAAGGCAACCGCATCATGATGCGCAACGGCACAGCCGTACCGATCGGAAAAAGCTACCGGGCAGATTTCCGGGCATTTATTGGGTATTAAAAACAATCTGACTATCTTGCCCGCGACAAACCCCTTTTCTAACTCTTTGATGTAAAACTTTATGGAAAAAGATCAGCAATTCGCTACTGTCCAACAAATGTTCCTCAACGGCAGTCGCAGAAAAGAGATCATTGATTATCTCGAATCTCAGGGTCTCTCCGGAGATGCAGCCAATCAACTTGCCAACGATGCTTACAAATCCGTCAAGGATCAACGCCGCGCCATCATCGATGCCCAACATTCGGATGAAGGCGAGTTCGCCGGCATGAACGACTCCAATGATAAAAGTGGTGGAGGACGCATCGGTCTCGGTGTACTCTTTTTAGTCGGCGGCATCGTGGCCACGATGGTAACCGACCGGATCTGGTACGGACTCATGATCATCGGTGGTGCAATGATCATCACCGGGATTGCACGGATGGCTACCAAATAGGCTAATCTAGCGGCTAATATTGACGCGTTGCCGCAGCATGTGATCCACTAATACCAAAGCGGCCATTGCTTCCACAATGGGTACGGCTCTTGGGACGACACACGGATCATGGCGTCCTTTACCAACTACGGTTACCTCTTCTCCAGCTTCATTAATGGAAGCTTGTTCGGGTACTATAGTAGCTACCGGTTTGAAGGCCACACGGAAATAAATATCCATCCCGTTCGAGATCCCTCCCTGAATGCCGCCGGAGTGATTGGTTTTGGTTTTTACAGCTCCGTCTTCCGTGTAGAATTGATCGTTATGCTCCGAACCACGCATACGCACCCCTTCGAACCCGGAGCCGTATTCAAATCCTTTACAGGCATTGATGCTGAGCATGGCTTTGCCCAGATCGGCATGCAACTTATCGAAGGCCGGTTCGCCCCACCCGGCCGGACAGCCCTTGATCACCGCATTGACCACCCCGCCGATGGTATCTCCGTCTTTCCGCACCGCCTTAATGTACTCGATCATTGCTTCCGCCACAGCCGGGTCCGGACAACGAACGATATTGTTTTCCGTTTCCGTAAGATCCAGTTCGTGATAGCTCTTTTCCAGCGCCATATGGCCCACTTGGCTAACGTAGGCCTGTATCTGAATGCCCTCCTGCTGCAGGAGCAACTTGGCAACCGCTCCGGCAGCGACCCGTGCGGCCGTTTCCCGGGCAGATGAACGACCGCCGCCCCGGTAGTCCCGAACACCGTATTTAACCTGGTAGGTATAATCGGCATGTGAAGGCCGATACTTATCAGCGATATGGCTGTAATCCTTCGAGCGCGCATCCGCATTATAGATCACCATGGCAATAGGCGTGCCGGTGCTCTTTCCTTCAAAAACACCGGAAAGCACCTGAGCCGTATCACTTTCCTTACGCTGGGTAACGATAGCTGACTGACCGGGTTTTCTCCGGTCCAGCTCCGACTGTATAAACTCCTCATCAATGTCCAATCCCGGAGGGCAACCGTCAATGATAACGCCGATGGCCTTACCGTGCGATTCTCCGAAGGTGGTGATCCGAAATGCCTGTCCGAATATATTTCCTGCCACGGGAAGAAGTTTTTATTGGCCAATGAGATGTTGAGATGCAAGAAAACAAAAAAGGATTGGGACGAAAGAAATGAAATGCGAAAGAAAATTCCCCTCCAAAAGCCAACCCCAACATTCCTCGATTCCGGTACTTACCAATCACAGCATTATAACATCACAGCATCTTAGCATCAAATAAACGGCGGCTAAGGTATAATTTTTGCACAAATCAGAGGAACTCTTATGGTGAAACGTTGTTTTTAATGATGTTTTCAAAATTGCGGGTAAAGCCGTAATTTCGCCAACCTTTCGAGATACATGATTGATTAATGATAATTGATGATTGATCAGTGATGAATGATAAATTGCTCTTCCTGATAGTGAGAGTACATCAATTATCACTGATCATCCATCATTGATGATAATATGGAACTGGAACCGAAGGATCTGTACGAGAAACTGGAATTCAATAAAGTCCTGCAATTGCTGGAATCTTCCTGTGTGGGAGACCTGGGACGGGATGCGGTAAGGCAACAGATCAAACCCGACGACAAGATTGAATGGATCAACGCCCGGCTCGCTGAGGTAACTGCTTACCAGCGGGGGCAGAATAATAATGACCCATTTCCCCTAAGACGATACGAAGACGTTTCGGAAGAAGTGCGTTATCTCGAGGTCGAGGGTTATGTACTGCCCATTGAGGGCCTGCAAAAGATCAACAACCTGTTGCTGGTCTACCGCTATATTTTCCGGTATTTCAATAAAGGCCGCCAGGAAGCTTACCCGGAACTCTACGCCCTGATACAACCGCTTGATTACGATGATGAACTGACTAGAAGTATAGAAAAGGTCATCGATGAAGAAGGGCAGATCAAACCGGATGCCTCTCCGGAGTTGCTGCGCATTCGCCGTATGATGACGTCCAAGCAAAAGGAAATGGATCGCCAGTTCCGCGTTATTATCAATCAGTACCGCTCCAAGGGTTGGCTCTCCGATAATGTGGAATCTTTCCGGAACGGTCGCCGGGTGTTGAGTGTAC
>JAGQXH010000373.1 GCA_020436695.1 Lewinella sp.
TAAGTATAACGGAACACAATGGTTGGGTAAAAGCGACCATCATTATACCAAACGGCACTCCTCATGACTACCTTTCACCAAAAGAGTAGGGGCGAATTGCGATGTGCCTTCATTGTTCTTTGATATGAAGTCTCCCTAATGGGGAGATGCCGAAGGCAGAGGGGCTCTCATACGCTTGACTTTTGAAAGTCAATTATGAAAAGTATTATCGTAGAAGATTCGCGTCTGGCGCGGAAAGAACTGAAGAACCTGCTGACCGCTCATCCGGAGGTAGAGATCATCGCGGAGGCATCCCATGCGGAGGAGGCGCGGCAGTTGATCGAATCATTGCAACCCGACCTTTTGTTCCTGGACATTCAGTTGCCGGGTAAAAATGGGTTTGAGCTGCTGGAAATGCTGGAGGTGAGTCCGTCCGTGATCTTCACTACGGCTTTTGATGAATACGCTGTCAAATCCTTTGAGTACAACACCCTGGATTATCTGCTGAAACCCATTCGGCCGGCCCGCCTGGCCGCCGCGATCGAGAAGGTGATGGAACGCCAGCTGAACCGGCAACGCACGGATCATCAACTGATGGGAAATGACAGTCAGGTATTTGTCCGGGAGGGAGATCAATGCTGGCTGGTACGCCTGCAGGAAGTACGCCTGATGGAGGTAGTCGGCAATTATACCCGCTTGTATTTCGCCGACAACCGGCCACTCATTTACCGCTCGCTGAACCATCTGGAATCCCGGCTGGACCCGCAACTGTTCTTCCGGGCCAACCGTCAGCAGATCATCCATCTGCAATGGATCGAACAGATAGATCCCTGGTTCAACGGCAAGTTGAAGATCCGGCTCCGCGGTGGCGAAGAGATCGAAGTATCGCGGCGTCAATCCAACCGATTCAAAGAGATCATGAGTTTTTAAAAGACATCATCATGCTTAAAGAACAACCTAAGATCGTACCACCGAAATCCAATTTGCAGTACACCCTGGACCGGATCGCGCTGATCGCTCTGGTCTGCTTTCTGGTCTATTTCCTCATTTACTGGCCGGGACTGCCCGAAAGAGTACCTGTGCATTTTGACGGCGCCGGTAATCCCAATTCATACGGAAATAAGACGACGCTACTTTTGCTGCCCCTCATTTCGCTAATACTGTTCTTTGTATTAACGGCGATCAATAAACGCCCTGATCTTTTCAACTATCCCGTAAAGATCACCGAAGAGAATGCGGAACGACAATATACACTGGCCCGGAATATGGTGAGTGGGCTGAATGCTGCTCTGATTATTGCTTTTTTCTTTTTAGCCTGGAAAACGGGGATGCTGGTTCAGGGTAAGGCCGACGGTCTGGGGCCCTGGTTCCTGCCCGTCTTTCTGGGGATTACCATGGGGCCGGTAGTGATCTATATGATCATGGCATTCAGGAAGTAAATACACCGTCAATAATAATTACGGTTATTGCTTAGGTGCTGACATTCTGGCATAAAGCATTGTCCTGGCACTAAAATTGATCCGGGCATTATGGATATAAAATGCACCACAATGCCTTATCTCAATCAACGCATCGGCGCTTTGATCTTCCTGCTCTTTTGCGGGTACCTGGAGGTATTGGGTGTAGTGCCCGATCCCATAAGGCAATTGGGAGCGCCGCCGGCGATGGAATTGTTGGAAAAGACCGGCGATTCAGATGACACCTATGCGGATGAAGTCTCTTCTTACCATAATCTGCCGCTGCGCTTAACCGACACGCCATTATTATACAACTCCTTTTCGGCTACTTTACGCACCTTTGCGATGGAGGTCGATATTTTAATCCGGCGACAACAGCAGCAATTCATACATCACAAAAACCGGTGCTTGTTACAAGTTGCCTCGCCACTAAGCGGGCGCATAGATCTCCCGGAACGTTCAGCTTTTCTCGGCTAAACAGTTTCGGACATATATTTTATTCATGGGCTCATTAGTCGTTCTGCCTCACCCCGGCTGATGACCACTATCCAAAGATCTATGCAACTTCATTCCATAAAGAAGACACCCATTGAGATCAACCTGGGCCAATACCGGGGACATCTTCCATCCATTCAGGATTATCACCAGCAGTACCAACAATATAATGACCGGCAATTACAGCAATTATCGCGCGAATTGCGCAGCGAAGTAACGGATCATGATGATCTGTTGCAACTGCTGCCAAAGGCATATGCATTGACAAAAGAGGTGTGCCGTCGCCTGCTGGGACTTACCGCTTATGACGAACAAATTACAGCCGCAGTGGCCCTTCATTTCGGTAAACTGATCGAAATGCAAACCGGTGAAGGAAAAACGCTCACGGCGCTTTTCCCGGCCTATCTGAATGCCCTGACGGGTAAAGGTGTACACATACTGACCTTCAACGATTATTTGGCGCAACGGGATGCCGATTGGAGTCGTCCGGTCTTTGAATTTTTGGGTCTCAGTGTGGCTGCTATCCGGGAAGGGATGAACCGTGAACAAAAATACCGGGCTTACCGGGCGGACATTACATACGCTACGGCAAAGGAGGTGGGATTTGATTATTTGCGATCCAGCATTAGTTATTCTCCGGAAGACTTGATCCAGCGTCCATTTTATTTCGCCATTGTCGATGAAGCGGATGCCCTGATGATCGACGAAGCCAGAAATCCACTTGTACTGGCCGGCAATGTAGATCGCACAGGGATCGATGCCTACGCCATGGCACGGCTGGTAGATCAATTGCAGGCGGGAACCGATTTTGAGATCAATGACTATAGTCGAAATATTTACCTGACGGAGGAAGGCATCCGACGCATTGAAGAAAAAATGCGGATCGACAACCTGATGGCTGATGAAAATTATGCCCTGTTATCGGCTGTGAATCTGGCCATCCACGCCCGGATGCTGCTACAAAAGGACGTGGATTATGTCGTAAAAGACGGCCAGATACAGTTGGTGGATGAATTTACCGGCCGCATCGTTGCCGACCGTAAATGGAGAAATGGTCTGCAGACCGCCGTGGAGGCCAAGGAGGAATTACTCATCCGGTCGGAAGGGCGAATTCTCAACTCCATTTCCCTGCAACATTTTCTGTACCGCTATCCTAAATTGTCGGGCATGACGGCTACAGCCCGGGCTGCGGCCGAAGAGTTTGACAACTTCTACGGTCTGTCCACCGTGATCATTCCTCCGCACCGCACCGATCAACGTATTGATGAACCGGACCGGGTTTTTGTCAGCCGTGCCGCTAAACTTCAGGCGCTGGTGCAAGAGATCAAACATGTCCATCAGGGCGGGCAACCGGTTCTGATCGGTACGCTGACGGTGAAGGAGTCGGAAGAACTGGCGGTCGCATTACAAAAAGAAAATATTCCGTGTAACATCCTGAATGCCAAGAATGATGCCGAAGAAGCCCGCATTATTGCCGGGGCGGGAAAGTTGGGGCAGGTGACGATCTCGACAAATATGGCCGGCCGGGGTACGGATATCGTATTGGGTGGTGGTGATGACGAAGAAAGAGAAAAAATACTCGCGCTCGGCGGACTTTATGTGATCAGTACCAACCGGCATGAGAGCTTTCGTATCGACCGGCAGTTACGGGGCCGGGCCGGCCGGCAGGGAGATATCGGTACCACGCGTTTTTTCATCAGCATGGAGGACCCACTGATGATCCAGTATCAACTTCGGGAGGCCTTGCCCCGGAAATATAAGGAACTGAGCGGAGACCGGCCGGTGAATGATCCGGGCTTGCTAAAATTCGTAGATCACATACAACGGGTGATGGAGGGGCAAACCTACGACATGCGCCGCATGCTGCTGTTGTATACCGATCTGGTGGAGAAACAACGACTCATTATCCAGGCAGAGCGCCTGGAGGTTTTGCTGGACGACAATTTCCTGTTAGAACGAACCGGAATGAGTGAACTGCAGCAACCGGAAGCTGCCTTTTTGGCAAAGCTCCGGGAACTGGCCCTGTCCATCTACGACAAATTCTGGAGTGATCATCTGGACCGATTGCAACAACTGAAAGAAGGGATCTATCTGGTGCGATACGGCGGTCAAAAACCGTTACGCGAATATCAACGCAAAGCTGACGAATGGTTTAATGAGCTTTGCGGCCGGATCGATGAAGAATTGGAAACAAAGGCCCTGCAACTGGCTAAATATCCGGATAAAAATCTTCAGACGCTGGGAGTGAAAAAGCCTTCTTCTACCTGGACCTATATCGTAAATGACAACCCTTTCGGTAATCAACTGGCGATCACGCTGCTGGATAACAGCAATCTTGGGTTTCAGGCCGATCCTATTTCAGTTTTTCTGCTCTTCTTTGCGAGCATATTTCAAAAGAAGAAGAAATATTAGGGTTTGAAGCTTTCATGAAAGTATGTAAACCTTGGGGAGAGATCTGGTCGCTTCACCCATTGGTTTATGATGGATTTCTGCAATGCTGATGACAGATATATGATCTGCTGCTGCATGCATGTCGATGAAATTGGTGCTAAATTGTATTAGCCATATATAGCATGTCCCATTATTCAACACCTAAATCTCAAACTATCATGAAAAAAACGCTCTTTTTTCTGTTGACCCTGTTGTGCTGTGGTGCAACGGCTTTTTCCCAGGACCTCCCTATTCCGAATACCCAATTTATGCTTACGGAGAGCATTCCTTGTCCTTTCAATCCCGGCGAGACGGTTGTATGGCCTACCGGCTGGTCAGTCTATCAAACCCAGAATGATCATTGGGATGGGCCGGTAGACTCCACTCGTTGTATTTCTGTAGCCAGTCAAGCTCAGAACTTCACGAATATCCCGCTCGATCAGATCGATCCGGAAAAGGCGCTGTTCATTCGCCTGTCTCTACCGGGTAAGGAAGGGATATTGCTTAATGCTGATGATGTATATTCCATCGGTGCCGGGATCAATCTGGCTGCCGGGGATACCATTAGCAGGGGGGAAAGTTGCCCGAATCATTTATGTTCGGGATTGATCACGGTAGTAGAAATACCTGATGAAAGCGGAACGGGTACCGACAGACGGATTGCTACCACTTCATTACCGGATTCCGTTTTGTGGTCTTTTGCCTGGTCCTGCCTGGTGACCGAGTATTTTCCGGAAAACATCCTGAGAGAAGTTATTATCAAGGTCAGCTTCGATCATATTACTTCCGGAGAAGCCATGCAAATGACGGGGATCGGAGTAGAAACCTCCTTCCAGGGGGTAAATCGGATCGAGGAGATGGTCTTTCCGGAAAGCTCTTTTACCGGGGAAGACTATCAGGCTTATATCCATAACGTCGCCCGCCCACCCGTAACGGAAGTCTATGCGCCCTATATCTTCCTACATGAACGGAATGTTTATCCTAACCAGGCCAACGTCACCTACGTGGAAGCCCGGCCGGAAAATACGACTACGGAACCACAGGAATTACGCGTTACCGTTGACCCGGATCAAAATCTCTTATTTCAGCCTTATACTGCCATTCGCGGCGCCTTGGTAGACCCTAGTGATACGGTAAGGCATCGGCTGACACTGATCAATGACGGTGGTACGATCTGTATTCCAAGTATCGTCGAACTGGTCGTAACTGATGATACGGAAGTAGAGTTCCGGAGTGGCCAGGTAGATTTTCATGCCGAAAGCTCCTGCATGATGTTCCGCCACGGTGGTGTCCTGGTCATACCCGATCAAACGCACTATGAATACGGTAACTCAGGGATCGGTGCTCTGGGGTTGGACAAAGGCGGTACGATCAGGATCGGTAAGGGCAGCGAACTGGTGATCAATAATACCGTCATTCTGGCCAACTTTATCAATGATGCCGACCGGCAGGTCTATATGGAATTAAATCCGGGTAGCCGCCTTACTTTCGGTGAAAAGGCCAGGCTGATCCGAAAAGGATATGTACAGACCGGGCAAATGAAGCTGAATGTGTATATGAATGGGGGCATATTGGACGATAGCCGGCTGAGTGATAAAGAACGGCAATTGATTAACCGGATCTATCCGGATAAAGAGATGAAAATGACCGATCGGGTGAAAATACTGGGCAATCCGATCCGCAACGTGCTGCATCTGGCCGTTTACACGCCTGAGAACAACGGACAGGCAGCGTGGACGGTTCATGATCTTCAGGGCCGCTATCTTGGCAGTGGTAATTTTGCCACAGTGCAGGGGCAGCAATTACAAGATATCCCCTTGCAACAATTGGCCGCAGGTATGTATATCCTGAAAATGGAATTGGATGGGGGAATGGTGAGTAGAAAATTCGTGAAAGTTGAGTGATAACTTAGTCAGCAGTCAGCAGTCAGCAGTCGGTGATGTTAGGTTCAAAATTGAGAGTTTTAGTTCGGATCTATATTAAGCTGAAGCTTCGATCCAGGTAGTTTTGTGCAGATCATTTGAATGTTGCATTGCTTATAACGGCTATCGACTGCTGACTGACCACTGCCGACTGATCAATGATGATGCCCGCCAGGTCCATGCACATGTCCATGATCGATCTCCGTGGGAGTAGCGGCTCTAACCTCCTCGATCTGTCCGGTAAAAAAAAGATCAACACCGGCCATAGGGTGATTAAAATCCATGAATACTTCTTTATCACCTACTTCCAGTACCGTGCCGTAGATCATGCTTCCTTCGTCATCGCGCATGGGAATGGTACGGCCGACCTGTAATAAGTCGGTAGCCAGCTCTCCGTCTATGATAAAAGTTTCGATGGGGATCTTTACTTTGGCTTCTTCTTCATAATCGCCGTAAGCTTCGGCACTTTCAATACCGAATGCAAATGTATCGCCCGGTCCTTTGCCCGTCAGTTGCCGTTCGAATTCCGGGATCATTTGCCCAATTCCCTGGAGATACACCAGTGGATCACCTCCAGTAGTTTCTTCGATCAATTCGCCCTCAGCGCTTCCTTCCTGTAGTTTATAGTGTAAGGTGACCACTGTATGTTTACCGATTTTCATAGGTTTACTTTTGATTAACCCGGCGAAGGTACGCATTTATTCATGCCTTCTCCGCTGCGCCCTTTATATTTGAACAAAAAGCTGCTGCATGCCTGATATCCCGTTTCATGATTTAGCCAATTCCCTGCAGGGAGAGCTCCATACCGGTCATCTTTGGCGTACCTTGTATGCAACCGACGGATCGGTGTACCGGCAATTACCTTTAGCCGTTGCACTGCCCAAAAACAGAGAAGACATTTTGCAGATCATTCGCTTTGCAACAGTCCATCAGCTACCGATCATCCCCCGGGCAGCCGGTACTTCGCTGGCAGGACAGGTAGTAGGCGAGGGGATAGTGGTAGACGTTTCCCGCTATTTTAACCGGATACTGGAAGTGAACAGCGAAGAAGGCTGGGTGCGTGTAGAACCGGGAGTGATCCGGGATGAGCTGAATAACTATCTGAAACCGCTGGGCCTGTTTTTCGGACCCAATACCTCGACGGCCAATCGCTGCATGATCGGGGGCATGGTGGGCAACAATTCCTGCGGATCTACCAGTATCGTCTATGGTTCTACGCGGGACCATGTATTGGAATTGGAGACGATACTCAGTGATGGATCGGAAGTTACTTTCAGATCACTGAGTCCGGAGGCCTTTCAGGCCAAATGTCGGCAGGATGATCTGGAAGGAAGCGTTTATAAACAACTCTACAAGGCGCTGAAAGATCCCGGCCGACAGCAATCTATCCGGGAGCAATACCCCAGGGAAAGTATCCGCCGCCGCAACACCGGATATGCGGTGGACCTCTTATTGCAGAGCAATGTATTTACTCCGGATGGCCCGGACTTTAATGCCTGTACGCTGCTTTGCGGTTCGGAAGGTACGCTGGCCTTTACCATGGAGATCAAATTGCACGTCGATCCCTTGCCCGAACCCAGCGAGGTGGTTGTCTGCGCTCATTTCAGTACCATCAACGAAAGCATGCGGGCTGTACAAGTGGCTATGACCTATCAACCTACGGCCTGTGAACTGATGGATAAGATCATCCTGGATCTGACTAAAACTAATATAGAACAACAAAAGAACCGCTACTTTGTAGAAGGTGATCCGGCGGCTATTCTGATGATCGAATTCAGGGGGCAAACGCCCAAAGAAGCCGAAGATGAAGCGGATACTTTGATCAAAACCCTTCGGGAAAATAGTTTCGGATATGCTTACCCCAAGGTGTTCCCGCCGGATACCAAAAAAGTATGGGACCTACGTAAGGCCGGACTGGGAATACTGGGCAATCTACCAGGTGATCCTAAAGCAGTGGCCTGCATCGAGGATACGGCC
>JAGQXH010000374.1 GCA_020436695.1 Lewinella sp.
ATTTTCAATATCACCAGTAGCCGTCTCCACCATGATGGGCACTTTCTTGAAGTAAAGATCAACCATTACTCCGGCTTCCAGGGCCTTTACAAATTCATCGAAGGCACCCCAGTCAAAATGCAGGGCCATTTTGGCATGGCCACCGGGCATGATACTTACTTCATCCAGGCCTTTGGCAAAACCGGAGGCTCCATAGATCAGTCCGAGATTGGTGAAATCATTGGCATTCTCAGAAGTGTATTTTTCGCTCACGATACGGTAATCACCGGAGCCGGGCTCAGCCGTCCGGATCAATTCCAGATAATAGGGCTTGAGGATACCGAGCGAAGGGCCTGCTTCGTAACTCATACCAATGGCCAGACCTTTACGCTTGGCCTTTTCCGAAAAATAACGCTTTTCACCGACGCCGCCCCTTAGTACGAAAAAGCTGTTCTGTTTGCCGAAGATAAAGGCCCGGGACACTTTACCCATGGAGGCCGTCTGGAAATCGCTTTGCCGATATTCCTTGATGTGCTTAAGCTCGCCGATCTCGAAATTGAGAAAGCGGGTCAGATAATAGGTGTTGATCTGTCCTATCTGAGTGCCGAGGGCAAAGCCGTGAGTATGGAATTTAAGATCGATGGTCAGCTCCCGATTGTATATAATACCCGTCTGATCGTCGTAGTAGTTCTCCCCGGAATACAGGTATTTCTGAGCATTCGATAGAAAAGCCAGACACAGGAGGGGAAACAATAAGTAGAAAGTTTTTCTCATGGACTACGATCTTAAAGATTTAGTGGACAGTGGTGCAGCCTTCAATCAACAGGGGATGAAAAAAGTATTGAGCAGTCAATGGAAAGATTGGAAACACAACCTGAGAATCGATACAGGCCGTCAATTTTTCCTCCCTATGCGTGCAATTGTCGACTGGTTACTGCCGGCTAATGATTAATCAATGAACAATTTAAGCAATTCCTTCCATTTAAAATAGTCGTGTACAAGCCTTTAATACGAATTTGACCGAAAAAAGGCTCGATTTCTTAACGATGGCCCGAAAAATTGGTGAGTAGGTATTTTTTCCCCAATTTTGCGCTGTTGTTAAAGGGCATGAGGCGCATGGATCACACAACCTTGCACAGATAGCAACTGCCAGGCCATCTACCATATCCACGCCACTCATGTAGTAATAAAACAAGTCCAATTTCCACTTGTTTAAATTTTGTAAGGAATGATCTTCAACCTGAGTAATAAAGCTACTATTGGGAACCAGTTCCTGGCGGAGCTGCGGGATGCCAAACTGCAAACCGACCGGATGCGTTTCCGGCGTAATCTGGAACGCATCGGGGAGATCCTGGCGTATGAGTTGAGCAAAACACTGGAGTATAAGGAAGTATTGGTGGAAACGCCGCTGGGTACGGCTCGTACCAAGGTGCCGGCCGATCGCATCGTGCTGGCCACCATACTGCGTGCTGGACTTCCACTGCATCAGGGCTTGCTAAATTATTTTGATCAGGTTGACAGCGCCTTTATTTCGGCTTACCGCAAACATCATAAAGACGGGACATTTGAGATCAACCTGGAATACGTATCCTGTCCGGATCTGAACGACTGCGTGCTTATTCTTTCCGATCCGATGCTGGCTACCGGAGCCTCCATCGATATCGCTTTGCAGGAACTACGTCCATTGGGAACACCCAAAGCCACCCATATCGTTACTGCTGTTGCGGCTACTGCCGGCCTTAACCACGTGCGGCGCTTGTATCGCAGAGCAAATATCTGGATGGGGGCTGAAGATGAGGAACTTACGGCCAAATCTTACATTGTACCCGGCCTGGGAGATGCCGGTGACCTGAGTTTCGGCACCAAATTACAGGAATAGTTTTTGGAGTATTCGGTGCAGGTCGCGTAAATGTTTAGGCATCAGGAGAAGGTCTCCTATTTAAGTTCTACGCTAATGTTCTCCGAATCAATACGGGATAATTCTTCCAATTGTCCCTGATCGAATAGCGCATCAAACTGAGCCACATCGCGGGTATCGGACTTCGGTTTGTAATTGATGTAATCGGCAAACCGGATCCCTTCGATGGTACGCACATTGTAGGCTTCGCGAAAACGGGCCCCGCCTCCGTCTGTCAAATAATTGTAGGCCAGGTAATCCATGGTGAAATCTTCCGGGTGGAACCAGTAAATATACTGGTCTTCGTGATCTTTTCCACCGCCTTCCTGTCCGAAGGTCACCTTAACCTTATAGTATTCCTGTCCCTTTACGGTGCTTTTACCCAGATAAGTGGCATGTACCGCTTTATCCTGAAGGTAGTAGGGGAGTAAGGCAAAATAGATCACTGAGTTGGTACTGTTAGCATAAGCGGCGCTATCCTTGGCACTCAGTTCGGTGAGTTGCCCATTGATCTCCCGGTAGAACTTATTGTTGGTCAACACGTCGCGTACCTGTTCGCCGGTAGTATCCTGCCAGATCCGCTCGTAGGTAAATTGGCCATCCTGTCGGTCGGAGACGTAATGCCGGTCACGGAAATCAAAAGCGATACGACTGTGTGCTACATGATCACCACCATGTTTTTGAATAGCCTGCTGTATAACCCAATGGGCGCTGTCTGCAGCTGCCTCTGGCGAAGATGTTTCAGTACTGGAGTTGGCAGTATGATCACAGGCCGCCAGAAGCAATAGGCATGCCAAAGCCGTCAGGATAGATTTCATATGGAGGTTTGATTGTGAAATTGGTATAGTGATTGTATCAACACTTATCGCCGGCTAATGGTTTTCTTCCTTCAACGGCATTTGAACACTCCGTCTCATTGAAGACGATAGCAATAAAAAAACCGAAGCCGGCTTCGACTTCGGTTCATTATTTGCTCATAGTATAGTAAATTCTTCCAGGAAGTAAAAGGCCGCATTATTGCTGCTCAGCAACTTTCACTTTTTCTTTGCCTTCCCTGAGGCTTTTTTACAGCTTAGCCGATTTGGCTTTTTAGAGGCTACATTTCTTGAGACGCGGTTTTTTTGAAAGGTAACCGAATTGCCAACTACAGGGATAAAAAAAACACTTTGAATACGATATGTTCGTGTTCAAAGTGTTTTTCAGAAAGTAAATATAATAAAAAAAAATTATTGGACAATGAGCTTTTCGCTGATCGTTTTACCGTGGCGCTGAATGCGCAACTGGTACATACCGGACGGCAGATCCGTGAATTGTGGTAAACTCAGGTCATCAGCCTTTTGTATACGGAGGACGCGCTGACCGGTAAGGCTGTAAACTTCGATCTGATCAAACCCACCTTTAATGTTTAACTGCTGGCCGCGTTGTACGGGATTGGGGAAAATGCGCAAAGGACCGTCGGGGCCTTCCATATAGAGATTGGCTACGATAGAAAGGCTGGAACTACCGTCATGATCTACCTGCTTCAATCGGAAATAATGATCTCCAAGGGGCAGATCGTCAACGGTGAAATCGTAATTCTGGGGCTCATTGGTGGTACCTACACCTGCTACAAAACCGAGGGGCTGCCAGTTCTCTCCGTCGCGGGCATGTTCGATAAAGAAACCTTCATTGTTCAGTTCGGTGGCAGTAGCCCAACGCAATACGGCTTTGCCATCATCTTCCGAAGCGGTGAAATAGGTGAGGGTGACCGGTAGTAAGCTGGAAATATCCAGTATACAGGTTGCACCGGAAGGAGTAATGATGCGGATCTCGCCGAAAATATCACTGATTAGAAAACAGGGTAGTGCCGTAGAAGTTGTTCCCGAAAAGTTGAGGATACCGGGTGAGGTGACCGGAAGAGTCACTACTACGAGGTTACCGATCTTGACCTTATATTCACCGATCTCCGTACCGGTAAGGGTGAAATCATAATCGATGGTACAGCCTGACCGGCCATAGAGGCTTAAGCTCAGGCTATTTACCGTGAGCGCGCTTCCTGCGTCCCCGCAGGTGATGGACACCTGCGCCTGAACGGAAGAAACGCAGACCATCAAGGCCAAAAACAGATTGTAGTAGAACTTTTTCATAATTGTGCAAATTTTTAATTGTATTAGAATAAAGTGACTATGTTTTTCGGGGATCTCCCACCGGAGGAGATGCCAGGAATTATTACCTTTACTAGCTCACGGATATAATTCATCCACTATTTGACCTAACCACACCACAACTTAATAGCTATGGCATTTACTCGATCAATACTACTAGCATTGGTATTAGGAATTAGCCTTTGGGCACTCCCGGTGGAGGCACAAAAGAAAAAAACAATAGGGACGCCCCAGGAAGAGCAGTACTACCTGGAAAAAATTGGAATAAACGGTTTGAGATTTCGATCTGTCGGTCCGGCTATCACCTCGGGTCGGATTTCCGATTTTGCTATTCATCCGCAAAAGGCCGGTACGTATTACATTGCTACTTCTTCCGGGGGGGTATGGAAGACTGATAATGCAGGTACAACATTTCAACCCATTTTTGATCAAGAAAGTTCATATTCTATCGGATGTATTTCAATAGATCCTAATAATTTTAATATAATTTGGGTTGGAAGCGGTGAAAATAACAATCAGCGGTCAGTTGGATACGGTGATGGCGTGTATAAAAGTGAAGATGGAGGCAGCACCTGGCAGCACATGGGATTGAAAAATTCAGAGCATATTGCCAGGATCATCGTAGATCCCCGCAACTCCAATGTTGTGTACGTCGCAGTCATCGGCCCCCTCTGGAGCTCCGGTGGTGATCGGGGAGTATATAAAACTACCGATGGTGGCAAGACCTGGCAAGCTGTGCTGACCATCGATGAGCACACCGGTGTTACTGATCTGATCATGGATCCCCGCGACCCGGACGTCCTGTATGCGGCCGCCTTTCAGCGCCGGCGACATGTATTTACCTATGTGGGAGGAGGCCCTGGCAGTGGCATCTACAAGACCACTGACGGCGGAGCAAGTTGGCAGAAAGCAAATAAAGGGCTACCTACTGTGGAGAAAGGGCGCATCGGCCTGGCTATTTCCCCCGCCGATCCGGAAGTCTTATATGCCCTCGTGGAAGCTCAGGACGGGAAAGGCGGTTTTTATCGCTCCACCAATCGCGGGGCCAGTTGGGAAAAGCGAAGTGGTCACACTACCAGCGGTAACTATTACGTGGAGATCGTACCGCATCCTACCGATCCGGACATCATTTTCAGCATGGACACCTGGTTGCAGTGGAGCACTGATGGCGGCAAGAGTTTCAGTATGGTGAATGAGCAATACAAGCACGTCGATAACCACTGTATGTGGATCGATCCGGAAAATACCGACCACTATCTGGTGGGTTGTGACGGTGGAATCTACGAAAGCTGGGATGCCGCGAAGACCTGGGACTTTAAAGCCAATCTTCCCGTCACACAATTTTATAAAGTGGCGTTGGATAATTCCCAACCCTTCTATTATATCTACGGTGGAACGCAGGATAATTTCAGTCTGGGAGGTCCCTCCCGTACGCGCAGCCGCAACGGTATTGCCAATTCCGACTGGTTTGTTACCAATGGGGGAGACGGCTTCGAATCGCAGGTAGAGCCGGATAATCCCAATGTGGTCTACGCTCAGGCACAGTACGGTAGTCTGGTGCGCTTTGATCGTGCCAGTGGCGAAGCCATGGGTATACAGCCACAGCCCCGGGCAGATGAAGATGCTTACCGTTGGAACTGGGATGCACCACTGGCTGTATCGTCGCATGAACCCACTCGGATCTATTTTGCAGCCAACAAATTGTTCAGAAGTGATGACCGGGGCAATACCTGGAATGTGATCAGCGATGACCTGACCCGTCAGATCGACCGGAATACCCTGAAAGTAATGGGGCGGGTACAAAGTATCGATGCGGTGGCCAAAAACGGGTCCACTTCTCCTTACGGAACGATCGTTGCCTTTTCGGAAAGCCCGATCAACTCGCAGCTACTCTGGGTGGGTACCGATGACGGCCTGATCCAGATGACGGACAATGGTGGTTCCAGCTGGACCAAAATAGATGCGAACACTTTACCTGGGGCTCCGGAGCGTACCTACGTCAATGCCGTACTGGCCTCCCAGCATAACGAGAATGTAGTGTATGCCGTATTGAATCATCACAAGTACGGCGATTTTAAACCTTACGTCTACAAAAGCACCGATAAAGGCGCCAGCTGGCAATCTATAACCGCCAATCTGCCGGAACGGGGTTCTGCCTATTCGATCGCGGAAGATTTTGTCGATCCTGATCTTTTGTTTGTCGGTACGGAATTCAGTTGTTTTTTCAGTAATGACGGTGGAGAACACTGGAAAAAATTAAATGCGGGATTGCCGACCATTGCGGTACGAGATATCGCGATCCAACAGCGGGAGAATGACCTGGTACTGGCTACTTTCGGCCGCGGATTCTATGTTTTGGACAATTATGCTCCGCTTCGACAACTCAGCAAGGAGGATCTGGAGTCGGACGCGCAGTTATTTCCCATAAAGGACGGACTTGTGTTTATTGAAAGTGTGCCGCTCGGATTACGGGGCAATGGCTTTCAGGGACACCGTCGTTATCAGGCGGAAAATCCATCCGTTGGCGCTACTTTTTCCTACTTCATCAAGGAAGGTCACGAAAGTCTGAAAGAAAAGCGACAAAAAAAGGAGAAAGAACTGATTGAAGCCGGTAAGGATGTTACCTATCCAACCTACGAAGAGTTGTTGGCGGAAGAAAGGGAGGAAGATCCCTATCTTGAATTTACCATTAGAGATATCGACGGCAATATCATCAGAAAATTAAAAACCGGGCTCAATAAAGGAGTACAGCGCATCGTCTGGGATGGCCGTTATCCCAATCTGGACCCCATAAGTCTACGATCCTCCGGTTTTGACAATCCCTTTGCCAATGAGGATATTGGCATGCTGGCAGCACCGGGAGCGTATACAGTTTCTCTCAGTCGTAGCATCAATGGACAATTGGAAGAGATCATCGCACCGCAGCCATTCCGGCTCAAAGCGCTGGGAGGTGAAACCCTGCCTGCCGCTGACCGCGATGCCCTGGCCGCTTTTCAACGACAGACGCATGAACTGCAAAGAGAACTAAGTGGTGCCGGCCAGATGATGAGCGATATCAATAACCGGCTGCGGCACATCGAGAAGGCGATTTTCGCTACGCCCTCTCCAAGCTCCGATCTGGTGTCAAATTACCGGGCCATTGAAAATAAAATGTATGAACTCCGGAAAGATCTATACGGCGATCGCCTGCGCAATGAGCTGGATCTGCCCCAGAAAGCATCTTTGGTCAGCCGCCTGTCTTCAGTAGTGTACGATATGTGGAGTTCCACATCCGCACCGACTACCACGCAAAGAGAAGGATTGAGGCTGGCAAAAGCGGCTTTCGGCCCCGTGTTGACGCAGATCCGCAATGTCAGGGAACAGGACCTGAAGGCACTGGAGGATAAGCTGGAAAAGGCCGGAGCGCCTTATACGCCGGGACGGGATGTACGGAGAAACGGGGGAAGGTAAACAGAAAGACAGACGTCTTTCAACTTTGATCGGACACTGTGGCTGTGGACGTTACGCGATTGTACTAAGGATTAATGGCAATGAAAATTTGCAGTATATTCCTATTGTTTTTTGCTTCGTTTCAACCGTACAAGATAACTCGCGGAAAGGCCAAAAATGAAAAGCGCGAGCAGCAGCTTAGGATGGAAAGAATTCTCCTCAAAAAGAAAAGGATCGGTATTACCAATAACGATCATACCGGCCCAGTAATACGGTGCTATTCTGATGTCATCACAGGTATGCAGGTAGTCAATCTTGGCTTGTTGAAGGGCTTCATCTTTATTAAGTCCCTGGCTCAGATGAAAAAAGAAGCGGTCGACAATGGTATAGGTGGTCTGCTCATTTACTTTCCAAAAGGTAGTGGCTACGCTGGGGACGCCCGCGTAGGTGAATCCGCGTGCCAGACTCATCACTCCTTCTCCTTTACGACGATCACCGATGCCTGTTTCGCAGGCACTAAGTACGGCTAGCTGTGCAGGAATGTTGAGGGTGTACAGATCACTTAGGTAAAGGCTTTGGTCGCTAAATTCAATAGCTGGTTGATTTAGGAGGCTGTCGCCGGCAGTGGCGTGCGTGGAAAAGTACAACAAGCCGAAATTATGTACATGGTCGAGAAAACCAGAAACGCTGGCCTCCTGCTCATATAAACTTTGGTGCTTTACTTTTCGGAAAGCGTTGATCGGTGTTTCGCTGAATGCCAGATATTTCTGTGGCTGGTTTTTAAAGATC
>JAGQXH010000375.1 GCA_020436695.1 Lewinella sp.
ACGATGGTGATGACAGGGTAGACGAACGCAAGTTATTATATACCGGCTTTCAGTACAAGGATACGCACGGGATGGTCAACAATTTTGTGCGATCCTGGGACGGCTGGATACATGCCGATCACGGCTTTTCCAATTCTTCTCGGGTGGCCGGTAGTGATGGAGATACCATTGTACTGACCTCCGGCAATACCTTCCGTTTCCGTATGGATGGTAGCCACCTGGAATTTACCACCACCGGCCGGGTCAATCCTTTCGGCTATGCCTACGATGAGTTGGGGTATGAATATTCTACGGATTGCCATACCAGCCCGGTCTATCAGTTGGTAAGAGGCGCTGATTATCCGCATTTCGGCAAGCAGCCTACGGGTATTGGTTTCGGCCCAGCGCTTATGAAACACACCTATGGCTCTACTGCGCTGGCCGGTTTGGATTATTACATTGCCGATCAATTCCCGGAGGATTTCCGTTATAATTTTTATTACGGTGATGTGGTCCTCAGCCGGGTATCGCGCAGCAATTTTGTGATGAAAGGCACTACGCCGGTCATTACCCAGGAAGAAGATTTTATTATCAGTGATGATCCCTGGTTCCGGCCCGTAGATGTAAAACTGGGGCCGGATGGAGCTATATATATTGCCGATTTTTACAATCGAATTATCGGCCACTACGAAGTGCCCCTGGACCACCCGGGACGCGACCGACAGCGAGGACGCATCTGGCGCATCGTCTACACCGGTAAGGGCGCTAAGAATCCGGAGAAGGTGGATTATTCCCAAAAAGGACTGGCGGAACTTACCGCTATGCTGAACCATCCTAACTTACCTCTGCGGATGGCCATTGCTGACGCCATCGTTGATCGCTTTGGAGCGGAAGCTATTCCCGCTATGCAGCAGCTGATCAATGAGGATGCTCCAACTCACACCCAGATCCAGGCACTGTGGATATTGTATCGTCTGAACGGCTTGGAAACACCTCTGTTGCAAAAAACAGCGACCAGTAATAATGACACCTTACAGGTACACAGCCTGCGGGTGATGTTTGAAATGGACGAACTGGATCCAGCTTTATTGAAAATTGTGGAAAGCCAGCTTGAGCACTCAAGCCCCCACGTTCGCAGACAGGCAGTAATGGTAGTCAGTCAGCATCCGGCTACGGAGCATGTCTCGCAATTGCTCGAACTACTTGATGTCTCCGATGAGGAGGATACCCATTTTTACTATAGTATCCGTCAGTCTTTGCGCGATCAGATCCGCGACCGGCAGGTGCTGAGCTGGGTGAATGATCAGAATTGGGAAGAAAAAGATGCCCGCCGCCTGGCTGATGTAATGGTGGGCGTGGATGAAACCGCCGCAGGAAACTTTTTACTTGCTTATCTGGCGAAATACGATGAGCCGCTGGATACGAGAAAACGCTATGTAAAGCACGCTGCACGCTGGCTGCCGGCCACTGCCATGGATCAACTGGTCGCAGTGTTGGAACCCATCGGGAAAGATCGGCCTGATGAAGATTATCCGGTCTTCCTGTCCATGCTGGATGGTATGGAGCAGGCCGGTAAAACCATGAGCAATAAGGGTAAAGCCTGGGCTGCCCGGCTGGCTACCGATTTCCTGAGAGATCCGGTGGAGCAGTACGGAGGTTGGCGCGTCATGCCGATGGAGCATCAGCGCTTTCAGGGCAATACCTGGGCGGTGCTCGATTCTACCGGCGGTGATGCGCGTTCTAATCGGCTGTTTATTCGCGGCGGGCTGGACAATCATGTTTCCATCATGCAATCTCCGACTTTTGATATGCCGGCGCAGTTGAGCTTCACCCTGATCGGCCGCAAGAACGAGCCGGGGAAAGGCGAGCAACCAACTCCTCCGGCCAATAGCGTAGAACTGGTGTTGGCAGAAAACGGTGAAGTCCTGGCTTCCGCTGATGTAACGGAGCCGGAACATCACGAGCGCATCAGCTGGAATGCCGATAGTCATGAAGGGCAAAAGGTCTTTTTCCGCCTGGTTGACGGAAGTGCAGGCTGGCGGGCCAATATCGGGATCGGTGAGCTGGAACCACAGGTAGTAGCATTCCCCGAGATAAGCCCGGTATTCATAGTAGAGCGGCAGCGTTTTGCCACTCGTATCGCAGTGGATTATCAACTGAAACAGTTGACACCGGAATTGCAGCAGTTGCTCGCGGCACCGGTGGCGGATGTGGAGGTGCGCAGCGATGCGGCCAAAGCGCTGATGAGTCTGAATGCAGAAGATGTTCTGGCGAATATGCGATCCTTGCTGACCGCCGAGACGCCCGCTAAATTGAAAGAACTGTGGCTGGTAGCATTAAGCGGTAATAACCTTTCGGAAAGCAGGGAATTGATCGCTGAGCATATGTCGGAAATACCTTATGAATCGCAAAAAGAAGCGGTGCTGAATATCGGCAGTAACCGGCAGGGGATCGATTTTCTGCTGGATGCCGCCCGGGACGTGCGGATCAACCCACGGCTGTTGCTGGAACTACAGGTAGTGGAGCGTCTGCAGGCGATGATGTCGGCGGCACAAAAAAATCGTTATCAGCAACTAATGGCTGATGTGGCACCACCCGCAGAAAATATCGACCAATTGATTGCCGATCGTCTAAAGGGGTATTCTCCGGCAAATTATTCCATTGAAAAGGGGAAAACTCATTTTTCTGTGTACTGCGGCATCTGCCACAAAGTCGGCGAGGAAGGTGGAAATATCGGTCCGCAGCTCACGAGTATCGGCAACTGGGGGGCACAGGCACTATCTGAGAAGATCTTGGACCCGAACCGGAATATCTCCAAAGCTTTTCAGATGTATACCATCCAGCTTAAGGACGGTTCGGTGAAATCGGGACTGCTGCGGCGGGAAGAAGGAGAAGTACTGGTGCTGGCGGATGCGGCTGGGCAGGAATTTTCCATTGAAAAAAGCGAGATCAAAGAACGTAAACCCTCGGCCTATACCTTAATGCCGGATACCTTCCGGGAAGTGATCCCCGAGGAAGATTTTAAGGATCTACTGGCCTATTTGTTGAGTCTTACTTCGGATCAGTAAATTTAGTCGGCAGCTCAATACTGACCACTTATTATAAAATGCTAATAAAATGAAAAGCTATTCCAAATACATATTCCCACTTCTAATATTGGCAGCAAGCCTGTTCTTTGCCTGTGGAACTGCACCGGTGCAAAACGAAGAAGCTGCGGTCATTCAGCCCTCCTTCAAAAAAGAAGTGATCTACGACCAGTTCATCTCAGAAGGAGCCAATGCCGCCGATTTCGACAATGACGGAGACCTCGACATCGTTGCCGGGCATTACTGGTTTGAAGCGCCGGACTGGACGACTCACGAGATCCGGCCGGTAGAAACCTTTGATTACACTAAGGGATACAGCCACTCGTTCCTGGATTTTACAATGGACGTCAATCAGGATGGCTGGGAAGATTATATATGTTTTGATTTTCCGGGAGAGGAAGTTTACTGGTACGAAAATCCTAAAGGAGAAGACCGTCACTGGACAGAATACGTGATCGATTCCACCGCCTGTAATGAATCACCAATGACGGTGGACCTGGACGGGGATGGCCGCCTCGAATTGGTCTTCGGTAATAAAGATCGCGGAGAAATGATGTGGTTTCGGCCTCCATCGGAAAAGGGAGGTACGGCCTGGACGGGAGAAGCCATCGGATTGCCGCAGGAAGAAGGGACTCGTCAGTTTTCTCACGGCCTGGGTTGGGGAGATATTAACGGGGACGGTATTAAGGACATCATCGTCCGGGAAGGTTGGTGGGAAGTACCCAAAGATCTCTCTGCTTTTCCCTGGACGTTTCATCCGGCGGATCTGGGTCTGCCCTGTTCACAGATGTATGCCTATGATTTCGATAAAGATGGTGATCAGGATGTGTTGTCGGCTTCTGCCCATGCCTACGGGGTGTGGTGGCACGAGCAGGTAGTAGGGGAGGAAGGAGAGATCGCTTTCCAGCGACATCTGATCGATACTTCTTTTTCGCAAACCCACGGCGTAGCCTTTCTGGACCTCAACGGCGATAATGAACCGGATTTTATCACCGGCAAACGTTTTTACGCCCATCAGGGCAAAGACCCTGGTGGAAAGGAAACACCGGTGATCTATTGGTTTGAACTGACCCACGATGAAACCGGCAATCCCAACTGGGTACGCCACGATATCGATGATAACTCAGGTATCGGTATCCACGTAGTAGCCAGAGACCTCAATGGCGATGGAAAAACGGACATCCTGAATGGGAATAAAAAGGGAGTTATTGTATTTTGGGGGCAGTAGGCTGGTAGTCTGCTAGTCGTAAGTCGATCAGTCGTAAGTCAGTAAGTCATATGTGTGAACTGATGACATACTATTGGACATTTGGAAATTTGGACGTTGGGATCTTGGAATGCATCCAAATATCCCAACGTCCCAACGTCCATTTGTCCAGTAGTAAAGACTGATAACTTACGACTCATAGGCTTACGACTAAACAACAAATTATGTCAGACATCAGAGAAGGCCGCTTCTGGAGTAATTTGCTAGGTAAGATCCTGAAGATCATCCTCCAGAATATGGGCGTACGCACCCGGGCAGTCACACACAATCAGCATGTAGTGCCCCATGAAGAAGGCTGGGCCGTCAAAGGAGAAGGCAATGAACGCTATACGGCGGTATTCGATTATCAGGATGATGCCATTGACCGGGCCAAAGAAATTGCCAGAAATTACGGCTCCACGGTGATCATTCACCGGCAGGACGGTACCATTCGGGATAGTATAAGTTACCGGGAATGAAAGCTCCTCTGCCTTCGGCATCTCCCCAAAGGGGAGACTCCAAGTTAAACACCGTTAAGATAGATTAAGGTCTATTCCTTTATTTTAGGAAAAGGTATTTATGAAGCTTGCCCGAAACCGGCTGCACTATTTCCTTTTTATTATCCTTACGATCGCTCTGGGGTTGCTATCCAGAACGGGAATAGTGCCGAAATTCATCTATGCCTACCTGGGCGATGCCTTATACGCCCTGATGTTCTTCTTTATTTTTGCCTGGCTTTTCCCACGCCTGTCTACCATCAGGGTGTTTTTGCTGTGTGTTGGTTTTTGTTATCTGATCGAATGCAGCCAATTGTATCAGGCAGACTGGATCAATGTCATTCGCCGGACGCGACTCGGTGGACTGGTGTTGGGTTTTGGTTTTTTGTGGGGTGATCTGGTGAGTTATTTCGCCGGGGGACTATTAGGTGCCTGTCTGGAGTGGCTGGCTCACTATTTCAAAAAACAAAGGATCACTGAAAATCCCGTGGAATAGTTTCCTTCCATTGCTTCTCCCGGATTAGGCTGTCCCCTTCCATTAGTTTTCGGGTATAATCGTAGTAAAAATTCGCTGCATCACTGGACAGATCGAGCAGGCCGATCCATTTCAGTTGTCGTTCCGGGGTCTTCACCAAAATCGTGTATTCGCTAGTCACGGAAGCAGTTGCCGGTTCGCGGTCATTCACTTGGTGTACGATCTTCTCAGTTGTTACCCAGGTGGCCCAGGGATAAACAGTCTCGCCGCCATTGGAGGCGATCACCCGGGTAATTCCGGTCTTCGGATCATACTCCGTTTCTGAGATCTCGGCAAAACCTGAAACGGTTCCGGATTGTATTACCTCAAAACCCGGCAATTCCGGATCATTAGCCGGTGGAAGAAATTTGGGATGGATGAGATCGGGATCATTGTTGAAGATCGGGAGGCTGAAGGTAGAACCGTCTTCTCCTCCCAGCTGCACGGTCATATTTAGGTTGGATGGATTGGGCCAGATCATCGGCCACTGTCCATTGCTTAGAGACAGCCGGATGCGGTGGCCTTTTTTAAAAGTCCAGGAAGTGAAATGCATTTCAATATCCAACGGATAATACTGCCCGGGGGCCAGTTTTTCGGGCATTCGGGAGGAGTTTCGATGGGCACCATTAAAACCGGCCCCGGTAATGAGGGTGACGGCACTATCCGGAGCCACATCCGAAAGTCGGCTTAGAAAATGCGCTTGCTCGGCGGAGACGGCGGCCTTCAAATGAACCTGGGGAAAGCCAAGTATAACCAGGTCTTTAGCCAAAGGAGCTGTCTCAAATACCAGACTGTGGGCATCCGTCTTTTTCTGATCGGGTGACCAATCGCCCCACCACATCACAGAGCCGCTGGCCTCGATACCCGAAGATGCTTTGTATTCGAGTTCCTGCACAGATGATCGCTCGTCCGCAAGCGCATCGAGACCTTGTTGGCGGGTAAGATAATACACCTCTTCTTCGACGGCTGGACTGGGCCAGTTGTCCAGCCCAACCCAACTCCCCCCGATCGTATCTTCCGGCATATCCGGACCATGCCCTTCCCGCATGTAAACGACAAGCGGCGGTTCCTCCATAATGCCATTTTTCTCGCCTTTTAGCCAATAATCAAACCAACGCACGGCCTCGTGTCGCCATTCAATCGATGGCGGCGGCTCGGCCATATTCGGGAAGGTATGGTTCCAGGGGCCGATGATCGCTTTCTTAGGTGCGTTGACATTTTGAAAAATGCGTGGTGTGCTGTCCCGATAGCCGTCGTACCAGCCGGAGATCATAAAAATGGGCGTTTGTAAGGCGTCGTAATTGCTATTGAGGGAAGCCCGGTCCCAAAAAGGGCCGTCCCGTTGTTGTCTTTTGTAAAGGAGCAGCCAAGGCTTCGTATCAAATTTTTCTGCAAAGTAATCCTCATCAATCTCATAATCGGGCGCACCGGGGATCACATTCTCAATGTCCCGGCCGATCTCGTAGGCATCTACATGCATCATGCCGTCCATAAAGTGGACATCATCTTCATAGATATCGTCGGTGGCCATCATCGCCAGAATGGCTTTTAAGGTCGGCGGTTGCCGCATGGCGATCTGGATGGAGTTGAACCCACCCCAGGATATGCCAAACATACCAACGGCACCGTTAGAAAAATCTTGTTTGGAAAGCCAGTCGATGATGACTTCTCCATCTTCCTGTTCCTGATCGGTATATTCGTAGGCGATCAGTTGTCCTTCACTTCGGCCCGTCCCCCTGATATCCACCCGGGCTACGACGTACCCCCTTTGTACAAAGTACGAGAATACCGAATAGCGCAGTTTCCTGCCTTCATCCTTGCGGTAGGGAAGGTATTCCAAAAGCACCGGAAACTTTTCGGCTTTATCTGTTTTGGGTAAATATAGGTCGGCAGCCAGTCGGGTACCGTCGGGCATGGGGATCCAGGTTTCGCGGAGTTCTATGTCGTAAAGAGTTTTCTGCTGCGGATGGCAACTGGATAGTATAAATAGCCCCAGGAGGACAGGGATAAAATATGGTGCGGTATGGAGATAGTTGTGAAATTTCAAAATACGGCCTTTTGTGAATGATTTGTGGGTGTACCTGACTAGGTCACAAACTGTTTGGGTATTCAAAAATACACAATCATTTTTCACACAAGAGGCTACGACGGTACTAATACAGGCGATTGCCCTACTGTTACACAGCTGAAGTGCAGCGCACTGGAACACTTCCAGCATTCGAGATGTGCATTTAATCCAGGTGCAGCGCACCGTCCTATAAAAAAACACGAAAATATATTCATTTGTGACGGTGCGCTGCACCTTGGTTAAACGGTGGATATTGGTCTGGAAATGAAGTCGGTGCGCTGCACCTTTAATTAGGAAAGTTAGCCAGAGTGAGATTGAACGTAGTACATGAGCGCGTAGTTAAAACAAAAAAAGCACCACGTCCAAATACCGGATTGTGATGCTTTTAGATAGTGGGCGATGAGAGGTCCGGACTCCCGACCCTCCCGATGCAATCGGGATGCTCAGAACCAACTGAGCTAATCGCCCTGCGTATCGATTAGTTTCTGGATAGCGCCCCTGGACTTCCAAGCTTTGACCTGTCTCTCACGGGCATAAGCCAGCGATTTATCCGGAAATTCTTCGGTGTAAACAATGCACCAGTCTTTAGCCTTGGCAGTGAAACCTTTGTGATTGGAGAGGTGACGATCCAATCGATCTTGTAGATTGGCACAATGACCGATATAGAATCGATCCAAAATCTCAGAGTAGAGAATGTAGAAGTAGTACATGAGCGCGTAGTTAAAATAAAAAAGCACCACACTCCAAATACCGGATTGTGATGCTTTTAGATAGTGGGCGATGAGAGACTCGAACTCCCGACCCCCTGGGTGTAAACCAGGTGCTCTGAACCAACTGAGCTAATC
>JAGQXH010000376.1 GCA_020436695.1 Lewinella sp.
CATTAATTCCTGATAGACCAACTCCATAGGTAATCCCATGATATTGGTATAAGTGCCTTCTATTCGGGTGATCTTGCAAAGTCCGATCCATTCCTGAATGGCATAGGCGCCGGCTTTATCGTAAGGCTGAAACGTGTCGATGTAATATTCGATCTCTTCCAGTGTCAGAGGGGCAAAATGCACTTTTGAATATCCGGAGAATACTCGTTCTTTATCACTTGACAGCAAACAAACGCCAGTGATCACCTGATGTATATTGCCCGATAATTCGTGAAGGATCTCAATAGCATGGTCCCGGTTTTCCGGCTTACCAAAGATCTGATCATCCAGGATGACGATGCTGTCGGCCGCCAGAACGACCTCCCGGTTTTTTATAAAGTCTTTGGCGGCCTGCGCTTTTTTTCGGGCCAGAAAAGCGGCTACCTGTTCAACCGGCATGTCTTCGGGAAAGTCTTCTTCTACTTCGTTGGTCTCAATACGAAAAGGAATGCCGGCAGCAGTGAGTAATTGTTGACGACGGGGAGATTTGGATGCCAGAATGATCTCGCGATCCATCCACGGTAAAGCTGGTTTTGGTGTTGACATGGTTTTCTATTTCGTAGAAGGTGCCAATATGGCTGAAAAGATGGGGATAATAGCTATGAAGAGGTTTAGTGAGGTGTAATATATTAGTGTTTCTGCTGATGAAAGGTAAGAACAAGCTTATGGATACCTTAGTTCCACAAATTGAAGTAATTTATAGTTAATTTCTTTACTATCATCTTGACCGGAGGAGCAAAATTATCTAAAAAATATTAGTACCAAAATCCCCATTAGCATCAGCAACTTGGTCAGCCGACTCAGTTGTTTGAAATTGGAACTTGTCGTGATTTTACTAAGCCCGACAATAATAAGAATGATTGGTAACATCAAAACTCCCAGGCCGATGACCAGATCCAGTGATTCAAAATAAGGCCGAAAATAGATGCCCGATATTGACAACAAAAGGATTAGAATGATTCCCATAAGGATACCCAGTCCTTTTACTTTCATCTCTCCCCACACAATGGCAGTGGTTCGATATCCCGCCAGTCTATCTCCTTTTTCATCTTCCAAAACTTTGATCAGCTCACGCAACAGCGTTGATATAAACGCAAACCCTGAGTAAAAGAGGGTGACATTCCGGATCATCAAAGCACGGTCCGATTCCAGGCGGTATAATGCCACGTAATTGGGGAATTCTGCCACCCAGATGATCAGTGCAACACCGGCACAATACACAGAGATGAGCAAGTGTCCAGCCAATGGAATGCGCTTAAAATAACTAGAATAGGTATATAGACCGATACTTGCGGCTGGATAGAGCCAAAGCAGGCGCTGGTTACCGGTGAGAAAACTCAGATAGACAGCGATAAAAAAACCGGTAGCCTGTAAAGAAAAGTAGATCCACAAGGCAGTTCGACGGCTAATATAGCGGGAGATAACCATTTTTTGCGGTTTGTTGATCTTGTCCGCCTGTAGATCCAGTACATCGTTGATGACGTTTCCGCCGGCAGTCAGCATAACGGTGACGAGTACCAGTAAAGAAAAATGGGTAAGATCCAGTACTGGTTTCAGATCATGAACTCTGAAATTGGCCAGAAAGACAAAATAGTAGAGAAGATATTGTGTGAGGGCAACAATAATCAGGTTAGGAAGTCGAATAAGTCTGGCCAATGCAATGATCACAGCAAAAAAATTTAGGGGGTCATCCAGTTATCGTGCAATCGCAGCACCTTCTCGATCACATCGCGCACGCATCCGGTTCCACCGGTGAGTGGTGAAATGTATTTGCTGATCTTTATGATCTCCGGGATAGCGTCTTTAGGGCAAACGGGGAGTCCTACCCGCCGCATGGCCTGATAATCCGGCCAGTCATCCCCCATATACAAGATCCCTTCTTCATCCAGCTCGCCCAGATCATACAGATCCAATACTTCATTGTAGGCGGCCAGTTTATCTGCAGTACTGAAGTATAGATCCGTCACGCCCAACTGACTCAGCCTGTCTTTTAAGCCCGATCCGGCACCTCCGGACATGATCACCACCCTGTATTCTTTCTCCACGGCGGTCTTCATAGCAAGTTCATCACGCTGATTAATACGATGCAGCAATTTACCGTTCTCCAACACGATCAGGCGGCTATCGGTCAGCACCCCGTCCACATCAAAAATGAAGGTGTGGACCTGTCGGAAGGCTTCTAAATGATTCATATCGGACCATTATTTAGCGGTAAAAGTAGCTTTTTTTAATAGATATCACTAAGCCTTCTACAGAAGCTGAATATACTTTAAATACGGGAACTTAAGGTGGTCCGGATCTTAGTACGCTATTCTTAAGGCAGGTATTTGGAAAAGCGTAAAGCCGGGCATTACAACAGGAATTTCCGGGCAGTCCTGGGCAAACCGGCATACACCAGGATCTTGAATTCTTCCGGATTGATATTGGCTGCATTGGTGAAGCCGGTGCGCAGGTCAGTCATGAGTTGGAGACTGTCGAACACGCGGATGACCTGAAAGCTACTGCTCGGGGCTTGCTGTTTGTGATCGTCAACCAGACTTAGCCGGATAGGCACCGGATTCTGATGAGCAGTATAGAAAAGTTGTAAGCCCTGTTCTCCACTCAGGAGTTGGGAAATATTGTATCCTTCCACCCGGATGGACCGGTTCTTCTTGTCCAGTTCATAATGAACGTCCATATGGGCCAGGAAATTGGCGTATAGATCCAGCAGGAATTCGATCTCATCCCGTCCCAGTCCGGTAATGCAGGATTCAAAACGGATCATGAGATTCTCTCTTCGGCCACTGAAAAAGCCCTCGGCATAGAGATTGAGGAAGGCCATATTCAGATAGTGCCGAATGAATTCCGTTTCCAGTGAATCAAATCGATCCTGTTGAAAACGATGCATCTCACCGATCTGGCGAAGCCCTTCTTCCTGAAAAATGCGGTCCCGGTAGTATTCTCTCACCCCTCTGGACCAGTCTTTACGAGGAATAAGGCTACCGGATTTGAGCCGCAAAGGTATAGCCGGCAGGCCCGGAAAATGGTGCTCGCTGAATGTCAGCCATTTATTTTGCAGGTCTTCCTTGGCCTGAGCGATCCTTTCCTTAAAGTCGTAGTAGTGCCAGTCCACAGCGCTGCTGAAGCCGGAAATTACCGGGCCCCGGTCGGATACACCCTGTCGTGTTTCCATCTGACTGACGCGGTTTTCCAAACGACCGACTGCGTTTAACAACTGGCGGTAGAATCTTCTTCCTTCCTTTTGTTCCGGCATCATGGGCAGCCAGGCTTCTTCCGTAGGGGTAAGGAAGTCGAGGGCAATGATCTGTGGATACAGTTGATCCTCACGCAGCAGGATATCAAAAATGATCGGAGTGTCGGTATGTGTACTGATCAGTTGCTCGGCTGAAAGGGTGGTCAGGTCTTTTTCGATCTGGCGTTTCAGCGCACGTCCCCCCATTTTGGCATCGTATCCACGACGGGCAACCCAGGCCAGTGCATCCTGAGAAATGTTCAGGATGGTCGTGCGGCGAACAAAGCCGTCTCTTTGCAGCAGTTCCTTGATCTGTAGGCGGGCAATGCGTAGGATGTCTTCCAGCCCCAAGGCATCGAACACAACGATCTTGTTGATCCGGTTGATGAATTCCGGCCGGAACTGTTGTTGAACAGCCTTTAAATAGATGCCATCGTCCTGATCTTTATCGACAAAACCCAATTGCCGGTTTTTGGCTTCCGCACCGACATTGGAGGTCATAATGATAATGGTGTTGGTAAAGTCGACGGTCTGTCCAAGGCTGTCCGTCAGCCGGCCGTCGTCCAATACCTGCAGGAGCAGATCGTGCACACTGCGGTGAGCTTTCTCGATCTCATCGAGGAGCAACACGCCGAAAGGCTGATAGCGGACCCGGCCGGTAAGCTGTCCCTCCGGGTTGTTCTCATCACCGATCAACCGATATACTGCCCCCTCGTCCAGGTACTCGTTCATGTCGAATCGAAGGAGCTGTTTTTCATCTCCGGAAAGATAGCGGCACAACACCTTGGCAGCCTGGGTCTTACCCACTCCGGTAGGTCCGATAAACAAAAAAGAACTGGCCGGTCGCCCCGGATCATTCAGTTTGGCTTTCAGCAGGTGGATCACATCGCTGAGAGCTTGTACGGCCGACGGCTGCCCCACCAACTCCTGATTCAGCAGGCTCTTGATCTCATTGGCGGTAAAAGTTTGGCTGGAGTCCAGTAGATAATCTCTCAGACCGCTGTATGCTCTGAATTCTTCCCTTACTTCCTCGGCATCTACGGTTCGGAAACGATATTTGGTCGCCAGTCTTTGCAGCAGATTCAGCACGCTGCCGGGCAGTGCCTGTTGCTGAAGATAATTGCGCTGAATATACATCAGCTGGCGAATGGCCTGGATACTGATCTCGGCGCTGTTCTCGAGTTCCAGCCGGCGTCTTTTGCGCAGGACGATACGAGCAGTGGTCTCCGCCGAAGGCTCCGACATACGTATCACCTGGAAAAGATCCGAAAAACGACGATCTTTTTCCTGAATGATCTTCCACTCTTCGGGCGTAGCCAGCAGGATAAGCTGTAATTGCCGTTTGTCGAGATAGGGCTTCAGCACATCGCTGAGGGTCATATTATTGCTCGCCGATTTACCGATCCGCAGTAAAGTAACCGGATTATTGATCAGCATTTTATCCGGCTGTGATCGTCCGTCCGGATAGCGGAGATGTTGTATGATGGCCTCAAAACGCTTTTGCCACATACCCACTACACTCATACCGCTGATGATGCGGTTGGGGTCTACCTGCCAAACGTGCTGCATGGCCTCACCCGGTGCGGCATGGTAATGACCGGCCAGATAACGCCAGATCACTTCCTCCACAATGGCAGACTTGCCCACTCCGGCGGCTCCGATGAGTGCGATGGAGGTGTTGCTCCGGCGGAAAATGAGTTGATAGAGGCTGTCAACGAGCTCTTCCTGAAAATAGGCCCGGTCCAGTTCATTGGGATAACGGCCGTTGAGGTCCTGGCCGACACGTTCCAGCTCGATGGCTCCATCAAAATTTTCGGATTCCTGCAAGCTGGAGAAAAACCAGTTGCTCTTGCTCCGTTCAAATTTAAGATGAGCCTCATTGATATGAATGCCTACTTCAATGGTGGTCACGAAATCCCGCTTTCCGGCATAAAAGTTAATCGGGTCAAAATTTGTATCCTCTTCCTGAAATTCCCGTAAGAGATATCGGACGACATCTTCGACGCGGGCACGCTGCTCGGAAAGACGGAGACTGAGATCTCCGATCACGAACAGAAAATGATCGAAAGCAGGCAGACAGCCAAAGAGGTAGTTCTGCCATTCGAAGATCACACAAAAGAAGGGGCCCTTGATGTATTCTTTACCCAGGTTGAACTCAAAATGAAAGCGATGCATTTGAACTTCCGGATCAAAGGTATACCAGAGTAGTTCCTGTGCATTCTTACGGTCAACGGAAAAACCTTTGAAGAAGTTCTTTAGCTCTTTCTGGTACTGGGCAACGGCCAATTCATACCGCAGATTGGTTGAAATGGGGTGGGCAATGAAGACGGGCCGGAGGTAGTACTGATTTTTTCCCTCCACCTTTATATCTTGCACCAGGGTTGGCACTTTTAGCTTTATAAAGGTCATGTGTGATTTTCCGGATATAAATGCAGGGGGTGAATATAGGCATTTCTGCTGATACGTTCCCCAGTATATTTGGGATTATACAACGCTGGGCAGGCCGTTAATGGTGCTTGTCCGAAGAGTAGATGTCCTACCGATTTGAAAAAAAAGATAGATATTGCCACATTTGAGGTAATCATTTCGTTATTTAGTTGCAATCAACGTTTATTCAGGCGAGAGCTGACCAGGCTCTCACTCAATTGTTAAGATCGAGAATTTAAGACCAGAACTTACATTGAAGAATTACAAGTTAAAAGAATTACGAACGTATACTTCTACTGAATGGCTTGCCGATAACCGGAAAAAGTATCGGCAGGTATTTGACCGTTATCAGACTACTTACGTCTACGCAGAATTGTCCTTCTATAACAAAATGTTCGATGCTGAGGATTGGGACATAGAGGTGGAGTTGCGTTGTTTTTCGCTGAAAAAAGGGAAGAAAGAACTTTGTGCCTTACCCTTTCGGCGCAAAGTGAGCAAATATGATCATACGGTTTATGTACGCGAAGGCTGGGGCAACAAATCTGAGGGCGCATTCTGGAAGAAAGGCACCTATTACTGGGAAGCCTGGATAGAAGGAGAAAAGGTAGCTACCAAATATTTCTACATCGAAGATCCGGGAGAAGAGGAAATTCCAGGTATTAATCCTTATCTCGATGTCCATTCCATAAAGCTTTATGAAGGGCCTTACGATGATGTGCCCGAGGAAGAACGAGTGTATTATCGCAAGTTCAGTTCTGAAGATACACGATATATATACGTGGAGATCCTGCTGCGTAATATGCTCTACGGTAAAGCCTGGCATTGTGAATTGTTTACCAAGTTCTATAATGACGCCCGGGAGTTAAAAGGCCAGGTGGTGCGTCTGCAGCGCATTGAGAAAAAAGACGAATGGGTCCGGATCACCGCCGGCTGGGGCTCTAATGTAAAAGGCTCCTGGCGGGAAGATCGTTACACGGCGGAACTGGTATTTATGGACCGGATGATCGCCAGTGTACCCTTTGAAGTAGAAGAAGAATTTGAAAAAGGCGTTGCGGGAGTGATCCTGCCTGACCGGCACGCTCCGGTTATCCTCTTGCCGGAAGTGGAGGATGATGACTCTTTTGAGGATGTTATGGCTCGTCTGGACGAACTGATCGGTTTGGAAGATATCAAAGAGCAGGTTCGGAATCACGCCAAGTATATCCAATTTTTACAACTGCGGAAAAAACGTGGTTTTGAGGAAAAGGAAGAGATCAATGTGCATTCCGTATTCATCGGCAATCCCGGAACTGGTAAGACGACGGTGGCCGGTATGATGGGCCGTTTGTACCGAAAGATGGGCATCCTTTCCAAAGGGCATGTGCACGTAGTTGACCGGGTAGACCTGGTGGGGGAATACATCGGCCAGACCGCTCCGAAAGTAAAAACAGCCATCGAAAAAGCCAGGGGAGGCGTGCTCTTTATCGACGAGGCCTATTCGTTGGCCCGTTCTACCGAAGACACCAAGGATTTTGGCCGGGAAGTGATCGAGATCCTGGTGCGGGAAATGTCCAATGGGCCGGGTGATCTGGCTGTCATCGTCGCAGGTTACCCTAAGGAGATGAAACAGTTCATGGATTCCAACCCTGGCTTGAAATCCAGATTCAGGCTGTATTTCGAATTTGCTGATTATTTACCACAGGAACTTGCAGTGATCGCCGAATATGCCTGCAGAGAGAAAGGCGTTGTGCTTACCGATACGGCCAAAGCCAAGATCGATGAGGTCATAGTTGATGCCTATCGCAAGCGGGATCGCACTTTCGGTAATGCCCGATTTGTATACGACCTCATTGAAAAAGCGAAGATCAATCTGGGATTACGGGTGATGTCCATGGAATCACCCGAGCTTGTGGACAAAAAAGAACTTGAGATCATCCAGCTAGAGGACGTCATTCGGATTAAGCTGGATCGCACTCAGGAGCTGCCAAATATTCCGGTCGACGAAGCGCTGCTACAAGAGTCTCTTGATGAACTCAGCCGGCTGATCGGAATGGATCGCATCAAAGCCCAGATCAACGAGATGGTGCGTCTGGTGCGTTTCTATCGGCAATCCAACCGGGATGTACTGAACAGCTTTTTCCTGCACACCGTTTTCATCGGCAATCCCGGAACGGGCAAGACGACGGTGGCACGTATTCTCACGAAAATCTATAAGGCCCTTGGGGTGCTGGAACGTGGTCATATGGTAGAAACGGATCGTCAGGGGCTGGTGGCCGGCTACGTCGGTCAGACGGCGATCAAAACGACCGAAAAGATCGATGAGGCCATGGGCGGCGTGCTTTTTATCGATGAGGCTTATGCCTTGACGCAGCGGCCCACCGGTGGAGCGCAGGGAGATTTCGGTGATGAGGCTATCCAGACATTGCTTAAACGCATGGAAGATAACCGCGGCTTTTTCTTCGTATTCGTTGCCGGTTATCCCGATAATATGGAAGCATTCCTCAAAGCCAACCCCGGCCTGAGTTCCCG
>JAGQXH010000377.1 GCA_020436695.1 Lewinella sp.
ATTTTTCTGTCATCTATAGGGAAAGGCTTTCTACACAACCCCGGCCGGCAAAAATAATATAGCCGGGGAAGTAAAAGTATACCTGCGGGAACTTTTTGTTGACAAATACAGTTATTACTTTTGCAAACGCTGCCGGAAAAGACCGGCAAAAAAATACATGGGGCCGTACCGGAATCGACAGGAATGTCTACTGGTAAGTAAGCATGTCGGAGCATAGTAGCTTACCTCCGTTAACAACTGGCTATTAACAACTTTTACATGGCAACAGACAGTTCGCCATGGCTGCCTAAGACTAGGTCTTAGAAAGCCTTTGCGCCCCACGCTTGACGCCTGATACACAGTGTGCCGCGCATCAACCAACCCTCGGGCTAGTGTACTGACCCGTCCCGATCAGTACGCGAAATTAAGGGAATAAGGCGATAGTACGGGAGGGTTTCCAATCCCATCGATCGCTCGAAAATCCAACTGGGAACTACACATGTAGAAAGCTTATGAGTGCTTTCTCTGGACGCGGGTTCGACTCCCGCCGGCTCCACAAAATTAAGTGAGGAATAAGGCAACGCAACGAAGTGCAGCCGTGTTTCTCACTTTTTTTTTGCCCCATTTCCTTCTTTGGACTTTTTATACCACGAACTGAACTTTTCAGCAAAGCGGTGGGGAAGCATTAGGCTCTTCTTTGCATTAGTCAAACGAAAAAAGATGTTCAGTTTTCGATAAGATCCAGGGATTAAAGATCCAGACAACTAAAAATAACTACTCATGGGACCTGCTGGCCGAAACCGTACGCCCGTAATTTCTTTTTTACGGATGCTAAAAGACCTGTTCCGTTTTATCCAAAATCCGATCCCAGTTCTGACTCAGTATTTACGGGAGTCAGGCGATACTTTTTTATTGTTTCTTACGCCCCGCAGCAAAGCGCTGGTCACGACAAAACCCGAACTGATCCAGTATGTGTTGCAGAAAAACCACCGGAATTTTAAAAAATCGCATTTGCAGACCGACCACCTGGCACATTTTATCGGCCGAGGTTTGCTGACCAGCAATGGTGCTTACTGGCTGCAACAGCGAAGACTGATCCAGCCAGGTTTCCACCGCAAGAAACTACAGGGACTGGTAGAGATCATGTTACGGGAGATCAACACCTATATCGATCAGTTGCATCAGCGGATCCGCAGTAACGACCAGGTTGAGATCGCTTTTGAGATGACGATGCTTACTTTTAATGTAGTCTCCAAATCCCTATTCAGTACTGATGTGGAAGAAAGTGTTCTGAGCCGGCTCAGCCAAAATTTTAATGCCATCCAGTCCTTTATCGTCAAACCGATCCGGCAACCTTTTTTAATCCCCTGGTATAAGGCCACCGGGCAATGGAAAAAACACGAGCTCATCGCTGCCGACCTGAAGGAGATCGTGCTCAACATCATACGGCAAAGACGACAAAGCGGAAAACACCCCGACGATCTGCTCGATATGTTGCTGGAAGCGCGCTATGAAGATACCGGTGAAGGGATGACCGATCAGCAGTTGCTGGAAGAATGTCTGATCCTGTTTATCGCCGGGCATGAAACCACGGCCAATGCCATGGCCTGGGCCTGGTATTTATTGTGCCGCCACCCGGCATGCTTAAAGCAACTGCGTGCGGAGATCAAAACCGTATTGGGGTCGGAGCCTCCCAGCTTTGATACAATTCCCAAGCTGGAATACACAAGTTCGGTCCTACAGGAAGTGATGCGGCTATATCCCCCTGCCTGGATACTGGATCGGGTACCTATCGAAGACGATCAGTTCGAGGATCTATCCCTGCCGAAAGGCCGGAACATCGGGCTCTATATTTACGGCATCCACCATGATCCTAAGTACTGGCCAGAACCGGAACAGTTTGAGCCGGCGCGATTTACCAAAGAAGAGATCAATAAACGCCCATCATTTGCCTATCTGCCATTTGGCGGTGGGCCTCGCCTTTGTATAGGCGCTAACTTTGCCATGATGGAAATGCAGATGATGCTGGTACGCCTGCTCCAAAACTTTGAAATGGCCCTGGTTGAAGATGAAGAAATTGATCTGGCTCCCTATATTTCTTTACAGCCGGCAAGTGCGATCAATATCCGATTAAGGCCGGTTTGACGGACTTTGAGTTACTCCTATTCAATGCACCAGAAGATAAATCCCACCGTATACTCATTCAGATGGGCTATTGACTAATGTAAACTTAAAACCAGAGCAGAAAAAGAACAAATTACCAAGAAAAAAGCATGATACCCTTTGCCGTTACTGTGGCCCCTGCCTGGGATCCGACAACATTGATCACTACTCTTGCCCTGATCTTCCGTAAAGCTCAAGCTAAAAAGGAATAATAAGAGGGGATTGCCAATAGGCTGCTTTGCAGAGAGTAAAGGAATCGAACCCTCATCCCGAAAGATGGCCCGGTTTTCAAGACCGGTTACGCACCATTGCGTGCTACCCTCTGGATTAGGGGTGAGGAAGTGAGTGAGTAAGTGAATTGACACCACTCACCATCTCACCATCTCACCTCTAATAAAGCTGGCGGAGAGCACAGGGATTGAACCTGCACCGGTATTACCCGGACCTGTTTAGCAAACAGGCGCAACAAACCAATATTTGCCTACTCTCCACGAACGATAGACCGTGAACGTACGCCCAGCCCTTCTGCCGGTAACACCTATTCCTCGGATTACCCTGGAATATCGATCAATCGACAAAATTGCGGCCGGCTCAGCTTCGAATGAGCCAGACCGTCTACCGTCCGGCGTAGTGGTCGTCCACTTGAAAAAGTACCCCCGGAAAGATTCGAACTTTCACCCTGCGACTTAAAAGGTCGCTGCTCTACGCAATTAAGCTACGAGGGTAAATCATAAATGAAAAGAGCCTCCGGCAGACAACTGCAAGAGGCTCTTTTCTTTGGCACAATGTTTTATTCAAGACACATCATAACCCTCCCCTTGCCGGCCGGTATGCGGACCAACTTTTTATCTTGGAAGATGCTGATATGTAATATGCTGTGTTCATACAGCAAATAATACGTCTACTGAAAGTGATTAGTTCCGCAAGTCAAAAAAAAATTGAAAAAATGTGTATCTCCAAAGCGGCTGCGTTCAGGTAACTTTTCCTAATTTTAGGGTATCAATAAAAAAGCCATTCAGTGTACCATCCTAAGTGGGTAAATTCTGCCCTCCTTAGCCTTTGATTCATTTTTTTCATTCTTTCAATTTCTATCATGAACAACAGACTCTTTTTCGTGCTGTTGACCCTATTGGTCATGCACGGGATCAAAGCACAGGTACGCTTGAATGTGGAAGGTGAGGCCCGGGTGATCGGTCGCCTCGAACTGCAAAAGTCGACAACGGACTCATCACTTTACATTGGCCCGGGTAGCGGTGAGTTTGATCTGGACAAAAACCAAAGTACTTTCATCGGGAATCATGCCGGTCATTTTAATACCCGTGGTTTCCGGAATGTATTCATCGGACACGAAGCCGGCCGGTTCAATACCGAAGGCTGGGGCAATGTCTATATCGGCACCAATGCCGGTGAATACAGCAGGGATGGTTTTTCCAATGTCTTTATCGGCGAAGAGACCGGAGCTGACAACACCACAGGGAGTGCCAACACATTTCTTGGCCGACTGTCCGGAAGATCTAACCAGGACGGCGGTTCCAATCTTTTCGTCGGCACCCTGGCCGGTTACCGAAACGTATCGGGCAGCCACAATACCTATCTGGGAACTTCGGCCGGAGAATACCTATATAATGGCTCCCGAAATACAATAATCGGCGATCAGGCCGGAGGAACGAATCCCATCACTTTTTTGGACCGGGCCATTGCCATCGGTTATAAAGCCGTTGCAAGCTGCTCTAATTGTGCGGTTTTGGGTGGAACCGGCGTTGATGCCGTCAATGTAGGGATTGGTACGGCCTCTCCCGCGGGAGCACTACATATTCTCAAACAAGGGCTGCCTCCTTCCGGGCTGAATGCTTCCGAAAACGGGCTGCTGTTAGGTACCGAAAGTACTACCGGCTACAAATGGATACAAAGCTACGGTGGTAGTCTGGTACTGAATCTGAAGGGAAATACCGTTGGCATCGGTACTTCCTCTGTGGATTATCTACTGGAAGTAAACGGCACTGCCGGAAAACCGGGTGGTGGAGAATGGACGAATTCAGCTTCGGACCGGCGACTGAAAAAAAATATTCGTCCCTATACCGATGGGCTCCGGCAATTGCTGAAGATCCGGCCGGTCTGGTATCAATATAGCGGAAAAACCGAACTGCCAACCGACCAGGAATATGTTGGCATCATCGCCCAGGAAATGCAGGACATCGCACCCTATACCGTTGGTTCTTTTCAATATGAGGGTATGGATTACCTCAACTTCGACGGTTCGGCCTTGCGATACATGATCATCAATGCCATTAAAGAGCTGTATGAGGAGTTGGAACAAAAGGAAGAGCAGCTCCGGGAATTACAACAAAAGCTAAGCGTGGTCAACGAGTTGCAGACTGAGAATACGCAACTCAAAGAACGCCTGGATAACCTGGAAGCAAAACTCGATGACTGGGTCAACCAAAATGCTCCCGGTGAGGGTGAAGATAGTCATACCTACACGTTGCCCCTAACACAAAAGGCTATGTTATTACCCAATCATCCCAATCCATTTTCGGATAAAACCGTCATTCGATACCAGCTGCCAGCCCAAGTGCGCAGTGCCAGTCTCCAGGTGACTGCCGCCGGCGGCAAAGTACTGGGCAACGTCACGCTCCATACATCCGGCCGGGGAAAAGTGAACGTAGCAACCGGCGCCTATCCGTCCGGCACCTATTACTATTCCCTGATCGTTGATGGAGAGATAGTCGATACAAAAGCCATGATCAAAAGGTAAAAACGCAGACTATTCACGTAGAACTTTTGGATTTAGATCCCACAGTGTCCTATCTACCGGGCCATCCATGCCCATATCATCCATTCATCATTGTTACATTTTATCCACTCCAATTATGAAAAACAAACTCATTCCTCTACTGCTCAGCGTACTGATACTACAAATCGGTCAGGCTCAGGTGCGCCTGAATGTAAGTGGCAACGCCACCATCCACGGTAAACTAGACTTACTACGTTCAGCAGACGATCCTTCCATTTTCATCGGCAGCAATGCGGGCATTGCGGATGAAGGTCAGAATAACAACATCTTTATGGGTAATAATGCCGGCAGTATCAACACCAGCGGGAACCGCAATATCTTCATTGGGCCAGATTCCGGCAAGGGCAACCTTAGCGGAGAAAACAATACTTTTCTGGGTTTTGAAACCGGTATCAGGAATTCCCTCGGCTCGGGGAATACTTTTATCGGGTCTCGTGCCGGAAGTTTAAACTCGCAGGGTCATAGCAATACTTTCTTAGGTTACCTCGCCGGGCATTATAACGGCAACGGCACCCGAAATACGTTCCTGGGTAACAGTTCCGGACGTGGGCTGGATAATGACATGCTGGACCGGGCCATAGCCATCGGCTATTTAGCCCGGGTAAATTGCTCGAATTGTGCCATCATTGGTGGTACCGGCACGAATTCCGTAAAACTGGGCATCGGTACGGAGAACCCGGAAGGAGCGTTGCATCTGCTTACAACCGGCGAACCACCGGCCGGACTGGAAGCTGACGAAAATGGCCTGCTGCTGGGGGTGGAAAGCACCACCGGATACAAATGGATACAAAGCTATGGCGGCAGCCTGGTACTGAATCTGATGGGAAATACGGTAGGTGTGGGAACGGCTGCGGTCGATTATTCGCTGGAAGTAAATGGCACCGCCGGCAAACCCGGTGGCGGTGAATGGACCAATTCAGCTTCTGATCGGCGGCTGAAGAGGAATATCCGGCCCTATACTGATGGACTCTGGCAATTGTTGAAGATCCGGCCGGTCTGGTATCAATATAATGGGAAAGCAGAACTTCCGGCAGATCGGGAATTCGTCGGGATCATTGCTCAGGAAATGCAGGATATTGCACCGTATACCGTTGGTTCATTCCAATACGAAGGTACCGATTACCTCAACTTCGACGGTTCGGCCTTACGCTTCATGATCATTAATGCCATCAAAGAACTCCATGAAGAACTAACTCACAAAGAAAAGCGGATCGATGAGTTAGTGGTCCAAAATGAAAAATTGCAGGAGCAGCTTGATGAATTGTCTGCCAGGTTTGACCACTGGCTCAAGCAGCAGTCACCGGATACCGATGACCAGGGAAGTAACTATACCTTACCTCTGGAACAAAAGGCCATGCTATTTCCTAACCGTCCCAATCCCTTTTCAGATAGGACCATTGTACAATACCGGGTCCCTCCATCATTTCGGGAAGCCAGTATTCAGGTAAGTTCAGCTGACGGTAAAGTGCTCGGAAGTACCGTTGTTAAAGCCGGCGGAGATGGGGAAGTGATAATAGAAACAGGTAATTATTCGGCCGGAACTTACTATTACTCACTGATCATCGACGGCGAAATTGTAGATACGAAGGTAATGATCAAAAAATAAGCAGGCGGGAATTGGTGGCAGCAGAGCACGAAACGCACTCGATCATGAAGCGATTGTGCTGGCTCAACGACGGTGATAAAAAACCTCCAATCGCGCCAGATCATCGGCATTGATCCAGTCAATTCCCTGCTTGAGGTAAGCAGCCCAGGCATTCTCCGTGGCGGGCATCGCCCACAGCCGAAGCTGCTTACCTTCCCGGTGGATCTTTTTGCACAGGGTGCGCAATTTCACCCGTTCTTTCCTGGGCATTCTGCCTTCGCCATTCCAGTGAATTACTTTCCCGTAGTTTTCACTGATCACCGGCATTTTAGCGGCCGGATATCCTTTACCGATATCTTCCGGCCGGCCATCTAAACGAGCGATGTGGGAATCGGCTTCCAAAATAGTACGGATGGGCCTGTTTCCGGAAAGAAAGACCATAACCGGTCCGGGAATTTCCCTTCCGTGTTCTATTCTGGAAAATAGTCCCGGATATTCGCTCAGTTGCTGTCGAATAAGCTCGTAGGCGGCATCAGCATCATTTTTTATGTCGATCATCAATTGAAAACCTGCCGGCTTACCAGAATAGATGCTACCATTATTTTTTGTAGCCAACTGCTGCAACGGGTCCAGATACAACTTTCTCAGGGTACGAGCAGGATCCGGCAACTCGGGCCGGTCGTGATAGACATATAATTCCCCATCAATGGCGTAGACATCTGCTTCCACACTGGTAAAGCCATGATCTAGGGCATCCAGCAGCGGACGGTCGTGCTCGTAGTCATTGTGTGCATGGGCGTAGGGCACCGGCACTGCTGACTGTGCCGACAAATGGCCTATCGCTGTTAAGGCAAGAAAGAGATAGAGTGAATCTCGCAAAATTGACATAGGTCAGGGCAATTCAGTTACGGTACTATACAGGAGTAAATTTCATTTGCAGGTGCTCCCAGGCCGGAAGCAGGCAATAAAAGCCAAATTTCCGATATCGGTCCAACAATACCGATAATCCAACGGGGGAATATTGGCTGGCTGGACGAGAGGACTTTCGCACTACCGACGCCAGTAATACCAAACCGGCCCGTTGGCGGGTAGAAGGATCTCCGTGATTTTTGACGATCTGCTCCAACGTATTGATCTCGTCGTTGGGCAGGCAGTATAAGATGTTCATGTTAAGGTGTTCTTTGAAGTGAGCAAATAAAGTACATGATACACCACTGCACAGGCGGCTATGATGAAGTATATTTTTGTCTTTGCTTGGAATAGAAATTGGGATCAGATCAAGGCAACAGCCTTCTAAAAAACCGGTTGCTGACTTTATGGTAAGGCTTAGTAACTGAATTGCTTCTACTGCTTGAGATAGCGAACGTATGAGAACTAATGCAGTTTAGGATATGGTAGTTTTAACGCCGACAAATGAAACTTGTGTAACCAGCAACCTGGATCATTAAAACGATCCATTCATGAGAATATTATATAATTTCCGGCCCATATTAATCAGGATCCCGGAATAATTTTCAGGACCCCTTTGCCTTCGACCGCTACGTAAAGATAACCGTCCAGTCCCTGTCTTACGTTGCGCACCCGCCCGATATCAGCCAGTACTTTTTCCCGATAAGTTACGGCATTATCAGATAAGACACAACGTTCCAGGTGCATAAATCGCAGCGAGCC
>JAGQXH010000378.1 GCA_020436695.1 Lewinella sp.
TCCTATCTCAGCGTCAATGATTACCAATCTGATTTTATGTCTCCGGCCGAAAGAGCGGCCTGGAATGCCTCGTTCAACCGCTCATTGGTCGGCACGGGTGTCCGTTTTGAGATTAAAGGAGATTATCCGGAGATCACGGAAGTGTACGTAGATGGCCCCGCCTGGAAAACGGAACGGATCCGAACCGGAGATCGTCTGCTCGGGATACAAACCGATGATGACGGTCATGTTGACTTTGCCGGTAGGTCCGGCGATGGAGTAAGCCGGATGCTCGCCGGGCCGGAGGGATCGATCGTTCGGCTCCAACTGCAACATGCCGACGGCCAGATTGAGGTGGTGAAGGTAACCAGGGAACAGTTTGCTTTATCCCGTACTACTGCTGCTGTGTTCGGGGGGAAGAGTGGTGAGAAGATCGGATATATTCGCCTGCCGCGTTTCTATTCCGGGAATTACAGCTCGGCTACCGATGTGCTGGCCGATCTCAGTTATCTGAAAGCGGAAGCGGTAAGCGGCATTATTCTGGACCTGCGCAACAACAAGGGAGGTTCTGTAGCGGAGGCTGTCCATATTATTGGGTACTTTTTGCGGGGAGGAACGGTCATGCAGGCTGTTTATCGTGATGGGCGTCATCGTATGTTGCCGGATGACGATCCGCTTGCGCAGTATGAGGGAAAGTTGATGGTGCTGGTCAATGAAGGAAGTGCTTCTGCTTCCGAACTGACCGCTGCCACCTTGCAGCAATACAGTCGGGCGGTGATCGTTGGCCGGCAGACCTTCGGCAAAGGCACCATCCAACGTTTTTTCGAGATCATCGATGAACGTACCGGGCGTAAAATGGGAGATGTTAAACTAACCATCGGCGGCTTCTACGCCGGAGAGGGGTATGCCACGCAATACCGGGGAGTGATGCCGGATATTGTACTGTCTTTGGAATCCCCAGCCGGAATTACCGGTGAAAGAAAGGTGAAAAATGCACTGCGCATCGATCACCTGCCCTCGTATCCCGGTCAGCATTCCCCTTCTTTTGTGGCCGTTCTCCGACAAAAACGGCAGGACCGGAATCTGCTGTCCGCAGATCGCCGGGAAGTACTTACTCTGGATATGAAACCGGAAACGTCCGACCGCGAAAAAGCCCATTGGGAACTTGTACTACTGAAAGATGTTGATCTGTATGAAAGTTTTCTGATCATCAACGATTATCTGGAAGTAGCGCCGGAAATCAAATGACAATATGCTATGCAGGGCATCATCTTCATCGGCATCCAGGGAAGCGGCAAATCGACTTTCTACAAGGAAAACTTTTTCAATACGCACGTACGTATCAGCATGGACCTGCTGCGGACTCGCAACAAGGAGGAACAGTTATTGGATAAATGCCTGGAATTGCAACAAAGAGTAGTGATCGACAATACCAATCCTACCCGAAAAGAGCGGCAACTGTATATTGAAAAATTCCGGCAGCGGAAATACGAAGTGATCGGCTATTACTTTTGCTCTAATGTACAGGATGCATTGAAGCGTAATGAACTCAGAAAGGGCAAAGAGCGGATCACAGAGGTAGGCATTTTATCTACAGCCAAAAAAATGGAACTTCCGGCCTCAGAAGAGGGTTTTAGTAAGCTGTATTACGTGGAGATCGTGGATAATCACTTTGTGGTAAAAGACTGGAACGATGAAATTTGATGAACTGGATCAGAAAATGAGGGTCTATGAGACCGTGAATGACGTATGCGTCCTCCCGGATATCTATATGGTTGCCCGGATTGACGGGCGAGGCTTTACCAGACTCACCAAAGAGGTACATCAGTTTGAAGCTCCTTTTGATGTCCGCTTCCGCGACCTGATGGTGGCTACCACCGAGCACCTGATGAATTGCGGGTTTAACGTCATTTACGGCTATACCGAAAGTGATGAGATCTCGCTGTTGTTCGCTCCGGGGGAAAACAGCTTTGCCCGTAAGCTGCGGAAATACAACTCGATACTGGCCGGAGAAGCAAGTGCCAAATTCTCGGTATTGCTGCAGGATGTGGCGGCCTTTGACTGCCGCATCTCCCAATTACCCAACCGGAAGACGGTCGTAGATTATTTTCGCTGGCGTAATGAAGATGCCTTCCGCAACGCTCTGAGTGCCCATTGCTACTGGCTGCTGCGCAATCAGGGGATTTCCGCAAAAGCGGCTACCCGTCATCTAACGGGACGTTCCGTGGCCGAAAAAAATGAACTGCTTTTCCAGAACGGCATCAACTTTAATGAACTGCCGAACTGGCAAAAACGCGGCGTCGGGCTGTATTGGGTGGATTTCGATAAACAGGGCTTAAACCCAAAAACCGGCGATATGATCACCACCAGACGGAGGAAGATCCGGGTAGATTATGAACTTCCGATGAAGGAGGCATACAGTGACTTTATCGAGCAGTTTTTGATAGAGTAGAGAGGAAGTCTGTTACAATCGACCTCCTGTAGCCGGTACGAGCGGGCAAAGGACCTCATGAATAATAAGCTTCCTGCGAACTCTGACGGATGTCTGTCCATTTTGCAGGATGGGCAGGTGATGATGGGAATTACCGTGCAGCAGATGGTCTTTGACAATAGAACCGGCAATATCAAATTGTTGAGGACGGACTATGACGAGTTGGAATAACACCTACGGAAATGACCGACTAAGTGACATTACTGATGTTCAATTGCTTCATTGTCCCGACCCTTTGGGTGCGGGATGTCGCTGCGCTTCATTTCATGGCTGTTATATCAATGAAACAATGGGGCCATGAAACATCGAATCGATTATGGAGGCAAGTGCGTTTTTCTATTTGCTATAGAAATTTGTTGATAATGTAATACACTACAATCTGGACGCAATGACTTTCATTTGCTCCTGCTGAAGATAATCTTTAAACCTAAAGGTGGATCTGGCCGGAGTAGGTGCGTCCTTTTCCCTGAATTCAAAATAGTTATTCAGTAAATATCTGGCTAGTTTTATTCTCCCATCTGTATGGGAGAAAGCCCAGTATTTTTCCCGGGATATGGTCTCCATACTGGAAGGTATACTATTGGGGTCGATCGCAGCCAGGCCTTCGAAGGCCAGTATGCGCAAATAGGCATCAGGATGGTGCAATAAACGCTCCAACTCCCAATATGTAGCCATTTTTTTGAAATGTTCTGCTTCTTCACGCCGTTCCTGTTCCCGGCGGTAAGTAGAAGCGGTCCGGGAACAGGTATAGATCCTCCGCGGATCGAGATAAAGATTATGTTTGGTGATGGCCAAGGCCTCGTCTCTGACTTCCGGCCGGAAGCCTCCCCAGGAATAAGTCCAGGCAGGTTCAAATTCCTGTGCTATATAAAAGATCCATAATAGCAGTACGATGCCGGCTACGTCAAGCCCCAGCAGGAACAAGCTGAAATGGTGTGTTTTGCGTTTTTTCTTCTTAAACATAACAGAGAGAATGAATGCTACATTAATTCCCCAAATACTGAGGAGGGATGGGATGACCGTTGGAATTATCGGTCCATAAGGCGCTTACGATCCACCACCGATCATCCTTGTAAATGAGCTGATAACTGGTAAGCCCTTTTACGTGTTCACCATCCATATCTTTAGCCTCGTACGTCTGGAATACCTGGGCAATGCCGTTGTACTCCTCCACCTTTCGGTTAAGTTCCACCTCTTTGAAGTTCTCTTCGTAATACGGATCGGCCAGCAATTCCATAAACTCGGCGAGGCTGACCGTTTCTACCGGCTCCGGAAAGGCTGCATCATGCATCAGGATGGTAAGATGCGCCGTAGGGAGGAACAGGTTCTCGATCGCCTCCAGATTCTTCTGTTTTCCCTCTTCACTGGAGATCAGACGTAGTAATTCATTGACGATGCCGCCAATTGAATGACAGGCTGACGTATCCGCCGCCATTTTTTCCTGCGCAGTAACTCCGCAACAGATCAGTAATAATACAGTAGTCAGGAATGCTCTCATATCATTTTACTTTCTTTAGAGATGCATTCCTGAGCTGTAAGGTTGTACTCGTTAAGTTACTATATTTATCCCTATTCCAGACTATCCCAGGCGGTTCGTCCGTTCTTGGCGTTGATCTGCAAAATGGCATAGAGAATACCGATGCCGATCAGCCCGGAAATTGACTGCATCATGCCGAGGCCCATCATGATATTGAGAATAAAGGCGAGTACAGACGTGCCGATGAAGCCGTAAAAACCCACCTTTTTCCACTGGAACAGCATTACGGCAAAAATAATATTCAGGATACCGACCAATCCCATGGCCATGAGCATGATCGTGGACGGCTGTCCGGGCAGCGCATCGGCAATAGCGCTGGAAAAAAACAGATAGGTGAACACGGTTATGGCGTTGACAACGATCACCAGGATCAGCCAGGCTGTGACACACCCGTGGCGGGCTTTTAGTTGATCACCGTCTTCATTTTCAAATTGGTCTAAGATCTTTTCTTCCATTTTTTCCGGAATTTAGGTGTTGCTTAAATGGCCGTCGATCGCCCCAAATGTGATTACGGCGTTTTGATACACTCCAAACTAATAAATAGTGGTGATCTATCCGAATAACGGACAGGTTAAGATTGATTTTAAAACCAGGGAATGAATTTTTATCAACAAAAGTGACCAGCTGGTCATATTTTTTCTTAATTTTGTGACCAGTCAGTCATATTTATGCCGAAGCCAACCTTTTTAAACCTGGAAGAGCGTAAAAGAAAGCGCATTACGTACGCTTTCCTGCGCGAATTTGCCGTCCGGTCATACGACGAAGCATCACTTACGGTAGTGGTGAAGCAATTGGGCATTGCCAAGGGAAGCGTTTATCAATATTTCGACGACAAACTGGATCTGTTCCTGTACCTGATCGGGGAGTGCGCCCGGGTAAAACAGGATTATATTGCCTCCATCAAGCGGGAAGACTATCCGGATTACTGGTCTTATTTCCGCGAACTGTTCAAGCGCGGTTGTCAGTTTGATGCGGAAAATCCATTGCAAAGCCACTTCCTGCATAACCTCACGCAAAACCTCAACTCTCCATCCATCAAGAACATTTTCGATGAAATGATGAGCCAGACGGTAGCTGCTTTTGAACAAATGGTAGAACAGGAGGTACAGGCAGGCCTGTTCCGACCTGATGTGCCCGTTAAGACCATGGGCTTTCTGCTCTACAAGATCGGTGTAAGTATCCAGGAGCAACTGGAAGTGACTGGGGCGATCAACCCCGCTGAAAGTATCGAAAACAACCAGTCTGTCTACCAGGGGAAAAAAGAGATCCTGTTGCAGACGGTGGATGAATATATACGTTTGGCGAGGGGGGCTTTTGACAGGAATGAGGCCCCCTCTGCCTTCGGCATCTCCCCCGTGGGGGAGACAAGTTGAATCGAAGGAAGAGGCTAACGATAATGACTAAGACCACATTGAACAGTAGCAGATTAATAAGAATCCGGCCTTTTTGTGAAAGTTGATTATAAGGAATCTCAATTTATTCGATCGATCATCAATCATCATTCATCAATGATACAAGTAGAAGATCTGGTATTCCAATACCCGAAAAATGAAATACCAACCCTGCGGGGACTCAGTTTTGACATCAGGGAAGGAGAGGTCTTCGGATTTCTCGGTCCTTCCGGAGCCGGTAAGAGTACTGCGCAGAAAGTATTGTATAAAACGCTGGGAACCTATCAAGGACGTGTGCAAGTTAACGGTAAAGAACTGTGCGATTGGGATAATACTTATTTCGAAAAAATTGGTGTGGGTTTTGAATTACCCAACCACTACCTCAAACTCACGGGCCGGGAAAACCTGGAGCTGTTCGCTACCTTTTATACCAACGGAAAGAAGCGGGCAATGGAAGAACTTTTCGAAATGGTAGATCTCCGGGATGCCATGGATCAACCGGTGGAGGCCTATTCCAAAGGCATGAAAATGCGGCTTAACTTTCTGCGGGCGATACAACACGATCCGGATATCCTCTTCTTCGATGAGCCTACTTCCGGCCTGGATCCGGTGAATGCCCAAAAGATCAGACAACACATCCTCGATCTTCGGGATGCCGGAAAGACGATCTTTGTGACTACCCACAGCATGCATACTGCCGATGAACTATGCGACCGCGTCGCCTTTATCGTCGAAGGTAAATTACAGGCCACCGATTCACCGGGACATCTGAAAAGTCAGTACGGACAGGAGGCCATCCGGGTGGAACTAAAGAATGGCGACACCAATGATTTTCCACTCAGCGGGCTGGGAGTCAATGAAGCCTTTCTCTCTTTTATCAAACAGGGAGAAGTGAAACACATTCGTACCATGGAAGCCTCTCTGGAGGAAGTATTCATCGAGATCACCGGAAAATCTCTGCAATCATGAGTCCCTTTGCCGCTCAGTTGAAGTGGCAGTTTACACTGCTACAGAAAAACAGCATCATCAGCATCAGTTTTGCAGTTACGCTGATCTATGCCCTGCTGCTTTTTTTCCTGCGGGATGTTGGTTCCCTGGATAAAGTGCTGGTAGCTTTGGTATTGAACGATCCATCGGTGATCGGTTATTTTTTCATTGCACTGGCCATTTATACCGAGATCAAGCACCAGATATTGCCGGCGCTGTTTGTTACACCGGTCCGGTTGCACCAGTTTCTGCTATCCCGTACTTTGTCCATTGCCGTCATTGGAGTGATCTGTTCTCTGGTGCTGGTAGTATCGGTAAAGGGATTGGATTTTGGTATCCTTGCTTACCTTATTGGCTCGACAGGAATCTGTACCATGTCGGCTTTACTGGGACTCATCATGCTGCCGTATGCCGATGAATTTCTGAAGTTTGCTATGCTCTCCGCTCCGGTCTTTCTAGCCTTTGTCAATATCTCTTTATTGCAATATCTGGGTGCTGTTGAGCTTGGTGTGATTAAATACCTTTTCCCCATTCAGGGCAGTCTGGACCTGATCGATCATGCTGTGAGCGCTACCCCGATCCATACCTGGTATTCCTACTTGTCGCTACTGGTATTCATTCCCCTGTTTTACGGGATGGCTTACCGGCTATTTTCCCGGAAGATCGTTCACCAATAAATGTTGATCATGCAAAAGATCTGGAAACTTGCCCTTACGGATTTCAAACTCATTTTCCGCGATCCATCGCTGCGGACTTTCCTGGTGTTACCGGTCATCCTGTTCGTGCTGATCATCTGGATCTTACCCGGACTGGTGCAGCGATACGATTTTCTGGAACCTTATCTTCCCGTGTTCCTGGTAATTGCGGTCATTGAGAACACGCAACTTTTCTGCTTTATCAACAGCATGGTGTTGATCGATGAGAAAGAAACGGAAGTTGCCAAAGCCTACGGCATCGTCCCCCTTTCTAATCTGGAATATATCCTTTCCCGCTTTTTGTTTCCTTACCTGTTTACGGTGCTGCTCAATGTGGTGCTTCTTCTGGTACAACCCTTTTATGATATCGGCCTGGGCGAAAATCTGCTCCTTGCTTCCCTGACCGCACTGATCGTCCCGGTATATGCGCTGGCGATCAATTCCATTGTGCAGAACCGAATGCAGGGCATGGTCTGGGTGAAGGCTTTCAATATGATCGTACTGATCCCTATCGCCGCCTTTTTTGTACCTGGTTCCTTCAAACATTTTTTCGGCATTTTACCTACGCACTGGATCTTTCAAAGTGTGGAGCAGATCACTGCCGGACGCTCAAATTGGGTTGACCTTGGGGGGGGCTTTTTATTTTTCGCAGGTCTGCTGTGGATCACGTCCAGACTGTTTATCCGGAAGCACTTTGTGTAGAGACAGAATTGGATGTTGGGATTTAGGGAGGTTTGGATTTATAGATTCTTCAAACGTCCCTAATTCTATTGTCCAAACGTCACAATATCCCAAATTGTCCAAACATCCAAACATCCAAACGTCACAATATCCCAAAATCCCCAACCAACATTTTGGTCGTTACCTTCACTCCGGTTTCATGTTTTCAACTGAAAATGGAGAGCCACAATGCCGCAGTCAAAGGCAACAGATTCCACCAGAGTAAGGTTTTGTTTGGTTTCCAGCTCTTCGAAGATGGGCATGCCTTTACCCAGTGCAACCGGATTGATGAACAGGAAATACTCGTCTACGAGTCTGTTCCTGATCAGAGAAGAGACAAACTCGGAGCCTCCATAGGCATAAATGTCG
>JAGQXH010000379.1 GCA_020436695.1 Lewinella sp.
GTCATCATCAATTATCAATATATCTTTCAGGTTATCGGTCAGTTGATAATGGATCTGACCTTCACCGGCATACCGATAGAAAAAAACCTTGGAATTAGGCTGGCCCGAAAGCGCATTCTCGTCCAGAACGAACGGAGAAAGATTCAGATACGGACTAAGCGCATCTTCCACGGGTATGAGTACTACGGAATCATTCTCGGTAAAATGAGGTGAGGTCAACACCTCATCCAGTACACCGAAGGCAGCCGTGATCCGGTCCAGGACCACCATATTATGCCGATAAGCCGGGGATTCGAAACGCTTTTTCAGTAGTTCGATCGACTTAATGGTCACCATTTTGTATTTGGCGCTGAAACCCAGATATCGGAATATCTGGCAGAGGTTATCTTCCGCCTGCACACAGAAACTTTCCACCTCATCGGCAGCGACTGTGCCTTGCAATTCTGCCCGCATTTCTTCCAGGAACAAGTAAGCTTTCTGCAATTCCTCATCCTGATAAAAAGCCGTACGCAGTTCGTCGAACTCCCGGATAAAATAGGGAATATCCAGACTTTCAAACACATCAGCCAAAGCCCGGATCAACTGAATGTAGTCATACAGTTCAACCGCATCTCCTCCCATATTCAAAAAATTGCGGATCAACACATGCTGATCCTCCGGGATCACCAGATCTTTTTTCTTATGGAGTTCATCCCACAACTGCGACAGGAGCGTATAAGCCAGCATCTGACTGGAGATCATGTATACATTAACGATCCGCTGCAGCCGCTCCACATTTGTTTTTTCGGAAAGCAGCAGCTTGCGCAAATGCGTACCGATAGGAGTAGGAAATGAATCGATCACCGCCGCCCGCAGATCGCGCAATCTCGGGTCGCGCTCCCGGCGGCGGGCATTTTCCACCAGGTCGTTTACCGTTTCGGAATAGGGAGCAATGGCATCGGCCAGCGTCTCGATGATCTTTTGATTGACCGTACCGGCCTGATAACGATAACCGGCACCGCGAATGATAAAAGAGGAGGTCGATTTGCGGGGTAGTCTCCAGGATAGATGATCACTTTCCTCCTCCTGCACATACAATCCCCACGGCAGATCTTGACTGCCTTCTCTGGCTTCCTCCATTAGGCCGATCCCGCGATAAATACCAACATTGGCACCTTTCCGCATCAGGTAATTGGCTGCTGCCATGCGGAAGGCTTCTTCCAGACTGTGCTGAGTGGAAAGGGCCCGGTAGAAAACATTGGCGAACTCCATGGCACTGTCATCGCCAATGGAAACACGGGTAGCGATCACCGCATCAATGCCCAGCTCCAACAGTTCTTTTACCTGCGGATAGGTAGAACATCCGTTCAGGAATACAAGTTTGAGATTGTCCTGCAAGGCCAGCGCCTGTGCTACTCCTTTTGAATGCACCGAACCGTCGGTCAAAATGATCCGGTCACTGTCGGCGTGACCACCGTAGTGGAATATCACCACCTGATCATTATACTCCGACAGGTAATGGACCAGATCTTCCGCATTGGCCGAAGCTTCGTCAAACAGCTGAAAGTACTGCCGGTTTGCCAAGGGCACCAGGTGCTCCTTGATGGCCTTGCGCTCCTCTTCCAGGAGCGGCAGGTGCGCATCATCATTATTGGCAAATGCTAAGAAAATAACAGGAGACTTCATCCTTTGAGCAGTAAGCTGTCGTACGGTACTATCTGGTGAGGCAGTGAAACAGCGAAGTACTGAAACGGAAAATGAATTACGACATCACCGCAGTCAGGATCACAGTATCATAACATCACAGAATCACAACATTATATTTGGCGGAATATATTAAAATTATTTATTGAAAACGTTCTTTTACGGAAAATCGTTCTTTTTACGTAGTTTCATTTTTTGTTACCTTTATACTGATCGCGAAAACTGAAACTACACACACCAAAAAACCATGTTATGTTGTTTACCATCACAACAACCAACGGACCGGAATATACCGCCGGTCTCAGTGCTGACAATAAAGTCCACGTAGAAGTAATGGGCGATCTCCCCATACAGCCCGCTGAAAATTCCAAACTTGTATTTACCTGGTACTGTGAACACAATCTCGGAAGCTGGACTTACGGCACCGGTTTTGACTGGAATGACTATCGTATTCCCTATCAGGGAGTATATACCATGCAGGCCAAGATCGAGTATTTACGCGAGGGCAAAACCAGGCCCTATGCCGCCTTTTGGTCCAATCGGATCAGCGTACACGCACTGTGATCAAGCTGATACTTATTTGATGACGTGAAAATCTTCGGATACCTGTAAGGGTACTGACAGGGTGCGGTCTGCCGGATTGGGAAAGTATTGCACATCTATATCAAAATGCCAGCTATCCTCATCCAGCTTGGTGCCGATGATCTTACCGGAATCTATCCGATAAACTATGGGCGGGCAGTAACAATCGATATCCAGCATGCACCTGGCGTTCCAAAGCACCGAATCCTGTAAGATGAAGGAATTCGGAACGGGATCGAACTCGAAAAAGAACTGTAGAAATACCTCGTCATCAATGGCTGTAGGCTCGCCTTGCGTTTCGAAAATGTAAAGCGCTACATGAGTATCACCATCTTCCAGTTCGTAATTCCAGGAGTCAGGTGTTCCAGTAGTGCCTCCGTAAGTGGTATCGGGTGTAGCTACTATACTTTGATCCGGCAAGATGAGATATTCGTAGCGATCGGGCACTTGCTCTACGTCCAGGTTACAGGCAGCCAGTCCAGTCAATAAGAGGATTGGAAAAAGCAATAGCAGGGAAAAACGCATGTGAGTTTTCTTTATTTTCATAGACGGTTTAAGGGGAAAAAGGGTTGGCATGTACATACTATATTCATTCCAGCAAGATCTTATCCCCCAGATGCACCCACCGGCCGGCCGCTGAGTTATCCAAAGACCAGCAGGCATTCATTCCAAAATAAATGTTATTCCCTTTACGCCGGAACGTGGCCAGGGTGCGGGTAGGTTCTTTTGCACCGATGCCGGTTTGCGGATCTATTGTGGGTATCTGGCAGCGGGCACAGGGTTTGGTACCGCGAAATCGGACCTGTCCTACCTTGAAATGCTGCCATTCATCCTCTTCGAAAGCATGGCCACCGGAAAAGACCAGGTTAGGACGAAAACGCAACATCTCTATGGGCGTTTCCAAGCGTTCATTCAGATGCTTCAAAGTAGCCTCTCCCAAAATGAGATAAGGATAACCATCGGCAAAACTTACGAATTCAGGCCCGGCGGCGTATGCCGGGTCTACGGGACGAAAGCTATCCTCCGGCATATACACCAACCGGCAGGAATGTCCCAGTGCTTCCGAAAACCAGCGATCCGCATCAACGGAAACGGTTACTGCTGTACATCGATCGTTCCAGATCGTAACCGGGATCTCGCTACCGGCCGTTGAAGCTAAAGGTATTTTCAGGTCAGGCCGGCCACCACGCCGATCCTCTACCCTGAGATGATCATCCGCCAGTTGCACCTGCAACAAGGCCATTTGTCCCAGTTCACGCTGGCTCAGAAAGCGGCCGTTCTCGTCCACCAGCATCCAGCGACGGTCCCATTTTGGGCCTCGGGCCGTTAATTCTGTGCTTTCCAGCGAGATGCCTGCCAGTGATTTGATGGGATAGATGAATATTTGGGATAGATATTTTTCAGTCATAGCAATTGAGATTAAAATTATTAATGGTCGGTTGGCTCACTAACTCCTGAAGAAGTAATGCTCTGATTTTCCAGTAAAAGCAGATCTACATTTCCGGCAGCCCAGATTCTGCGAAGACTATCCGGAGGGTGAGTGGGTGAGATCACATACGATCCCAGTACAATATCGATATCGCCGTCCTGTTCGAAATCACCGGCTTCCATGACCATCCACCGGCCTTCCAGGGCAAAGTCACCGGTATAAGATTGAAAGCGGTAGGAAGCAGTATCCTGATTCTCTAAATAGACAAAAGCTTCTCTTGGTGCACGTTCAAAATCAGGGAATAAAGCTGTAACAGCAAAATCGACATCTCCGTCCCGGTCAAAATCGCGGGCCACCAGGCGGGTAGCGCCATAGATCGGGTAGAAAAAGGCCTCCTCAAACTGGTCTTTACCGTCATTCAGATACAGTCTAAGCCCATGATAAGGTTTGAGCGCATAAGTGTAATCAGCATTATCACCATTGACAATGGCAATATCCAGGTCGCCATCGCCCTCGTAATCAAAAAGTTCGAACCAGCTGGAGCCATAGATCGGCGGAAGGCGGATGGGTTGGGAATGAGAGAAGCTGCCGTCTCCCTGATTGTAAAAGATATGGATACTTTCATCTCCCTGCGCAGCCAGAACAATGAGATCCGTTTTCCCGTCTTTATTCATATCCGCTTCCTGAATTCGAATGGATCCGGGCACATTGAGCAGCGGCCGGCCGGCATAGCGTTCTCCATCCCATTGCCAAAGCATCAACCTACCGGCATGGTTCCCAAATTCACAGACCAGATACTCATTCCGCCCGTCGTGTTCCGCATCGAAAATTTTGGCGAAAACCGGACGGAAGAGGGGCTCTGCGATCAGTTGTTGACGCCCATCTTCAAATAACCACAATTTGCCCCGGGGCACATCCGAAGGATTCATATAGCCCATTTCCATGACCAGGGTCTGATCTCCTACCCGGTCAAAACCGGAGATGGGCGAGCCAAACAGTTGAACCACCTTTTTCTCATCTCCCTGCAGGCTGTACCACTCCCCTCCACGGCTGCCTACCCACCACTGCTGCCCCAGACTGTCGTAGTACAGGGCCGTGACCAATCCTCCCGGCATATTATCCACACTGATGGGCCGCGGCCGGAACCGGGTCAGTTCCTGTGAGCGTTCGTTACGCAGCACATCTACTTCCAGTGAATCCGGAGCCATACTGAGAATATAATTCTGAATGCCTTCCCATTCCGACTCTGAGATCAGGGGTTTTTCCGGATAGGCATTGCTGTATTTAACGAAGTGCGCTTCTTCCATATCCAGCCCCGCGAACGGATCATAATCCCCGATCTTCAGCCCCAAACGCGCCGCCATTTCCGGCAGCACTTGTTCTGTCCAGAGGTGTTTGGGCAATGAGGCCGGATCGGGTGCGACATGGCAAGCACCGCAATATTGCCGGAACCTGGCTTCGGCTCTACTTCCTCCGTCCAAACTGCATTTGGAAAAGGCGAGAAAGACGCAGGCCGCAGCCGTTATCAATAGGATGGTTTTTCGCATGTTGCAAGTTTTGAACTTGTTCCGGACACTGGTGTCCACTATTTTTCAACGCACCTAAATAGCAGTCTTCACATCTAATAAACACTGATTATCAGTCCTTTGTCTCCAGATGCGTCATGCGTACTTTTACATTCCCCTTCAAAGCTACATCAACCCGCATACCTTCGGGCGCCAGATAGGCATTGGCAATATTGATCCCTGAGAGGTCGCCGTTGAGTACGAAATTCTCCGTCAGTTCGTAATTATCGAGTTGTTTTTTAATCTGGTCTTCGATCTCCTTGAGGTTGGTTTGCAGGAGAAAATCCAGATTGCTCTGGATCATATTTTTAAACTTACTCCGCAGCAGCCAGCCGGCTGAACGCAGCAAAAAATTGCGAGTATCAACCGTGTATTTAAGGTCCTTGATGTCTATGGAATTACTCCTCGCGTTGAACTCCGGCCGCCCCGTCATAAAAATATCCCCGCTGTAGGTACCGGAGATCTTGGTGTTGACAACCAGCTTATTACCCTGTCCGTAAAGTTCAATATCATCAACTACCACGTAGCGATTACCGTAATCAAAGCGTTCTCCCTGCACTGTTTCTTTTACGATACGCTCCGCTTCATCGTAGGATATCTCGGTACCGATACGGATCATAAATTCCTCTCCTCCGCTTTGTGCATAAGCAAAAGGCGGCAGGGGATGCAGTTCCGGATCTTTCGGTTTTTCGCCAAAACTTATGGTTGGCTTCGATTCGATCAGCACCGTAGCCTGGAGGTCATCGTCGTTGCTCTTTATGGGGGTCATACTGATCTTCTGCGGATTCATCATCAACCAGGCGTGATAATCTTCCGAGACTTCAAGCGGCTCATGCATCTTTTTCCAGCCATCCGCGATCAGAGAATCCAGCCCCAGATTCTCACTGATCTGTTGATCGATATTCTCGGTAATCGTCGATTTGAAATTATCGATCAGCATATCCGCTACAAAGCCTACCGGCAGACTTACCAACCCCATTTTCAGTCTGGGTTTTTCGAGCCACTCGTACTCCGTGAACTCGGTGTTCGTCTTGAGTTTCCAGTCAGACTGGATCGAATAACCGGTCTTTAGCGAAATAGCAATAGCCCCCGTACCTTCCACCTTGCCGACACCGGTATTATACCTGACCCAGATATCCAGCGGAACGCGATAGGCAACACTGCTGCTGTCGAGCCGCAGGGAGATATCTTCCTTCTTTTCCGCCTTCATCATCATATTATCTCCGTCATTAATGTCGTTATCTTCATAGAGCACCGTGTCGAGTTGTTTATTCAACATGCGCTCCAATTCCTTTACGCTCAGATTCAGTGGTATATTCACGACGGAAATTCCCTGTTCGAAAAGTTCTTCGTACTGTTCCATGGGGCGACCAGGTTTTGTGGTTTTACACGCAAAAAGTGTAGTGATCAAAAGCAAAATAAGCAGCCGGGAACTAAGGACAAACGTTTGATGCATTTTCATAATATTAAAGCATATTACCAGGAATTTTCTGCGGTGTTCCATTAACAGCAAGGCGCAGGCCTGGTTCTTGGACAAAGATACACAAGCAACCTTTAAACCAAATACCTGTCATTAGGGTTGTCTGAAATCTTCTTGTGAAAAAAGAAAATTCAGCAAAAGCGCCATATACGCACGGGCGGCACAAAAGATGAAGTAATAATGAAAGTATTGTTCAACACGCTTTTCCTCTTCTGTATAGGGGGAGTTTTAACGGCCCAAAGCGAACAGAATACCTGCGAAGACAGTCGTGCCTATCTGGGCATTTACTCGCAGGGGGTCTCGGAAGAAAAGGCAGATCTGCTGCATTTACCCAACGCCGAAGGAAGTCTGATCACAGAGATCCTGATCGGTGGAGCCGCTGACAAAGCCGGCCTCCAGGCCTTTGATTACATCTACGGCATCAATGATGACCGTACTGATCATGGGGATGATCTCACTGACCTGCTGGGCCAATACAAAGCCGGCGAGCAGGCCACCATTCATCTGATCCGCAAAGGAAAACCGCTGGATGTTGATGTAGTATTCGGACGGCGGACGGACAGTCACCGTCGGAACCGGGAAGACACGGAAAAAGCCTTTCTGGGTATCTCCCAACGGGATACAGAGAAGGATGAGGTAGGTGTAACCGTAAGCGTCATCCGAAATTCTACCGCTAGCGAAATTGGCCTGAAAGATGATGATGTGATCATGGCCATCAACGGCTATCCGATCATTGACTGGTCAGATGTTACTACCGCTATCAACATGATGGATGCCGGGGCCTCGATTGAAGTGGCATACGAACGGGAAGGTCAGTTCTATACAGCTAAAGGCACGATCCGGAGTCAGTCCCAAACCAGACGCGAACCCGAACGCGAACGCGAGACAAAAGTGGAGTACGCCTTTCTGGGAGTCTTTTCCAACAGCATCTCTAAGGAAAAAGCCCATAAACTGGGTTTTGACAACCCATACGGCAGCTACGTAAGCGGCGTTATCCCCAATACTGCCGCCGAAAGGGCGGGCATCGAACCCTTTGATTATATCTACGGGGTAGATGAATACCGCACCGGAGAAGGCCAGGGCCTCACTCAAATTATCCGGCGGTATGCGCCGGGACAGAAAGCGGCCATCCACTTTATCCGCCAGAGCCGCAAACGGACAGAAACCGTCACTTTCGGCAAGCGGCCGGGTGAGGAACGCCCGGAACGAACAGAATGTCAACGTCCTTTTTTTGGTGTCAGCCCACAAAACCTGGAGAAGGCTCCAGCCGATGGCGTTCCCATCACCACTATCAGCAATTCGACCGCCGAAGCGATGGGGCTGTTAGATGGAGATGTCATCGAATCAATCAATGGCCACCGCATAGTTGATTGGCGGGATATTGCCATCGCAATCGAGGCTATGGAAGTGGGGCAAACCATTGTGGTGG
>JAGQXH010000037.1 GCA_020436695.1 Lewinella sp.
ATGCTCATAATATTCTTTTTTATTGGGTTAGTGACAGCGTGACGGCATTTCTTACACTTTTGTGCTGTTTTTTTCAAAAAACATTCTGATTTCATGCGGGCAGACTTTTGTGTAGTCTTTAAGTCCTGATTTTTTCCGGGGTGTGTCCGCACACAATGTCATTATTTTTTTTAGCTTTGTTTTGTTTATGCCAGCGGTTGCAGGATAAATGCCTGAAATTCTCTCCGAAAAGGAGTGTGATCATTTGGAAATTTATAGTTCGGCGGAATTATATATCACTCACGAAAACTCATTGAATATGAAACTATTTCTAACCGTACTAACCATTCTGTGTCTTAGTACAGTTGTGATGTCCCAACGTACTGTTACCGGTACGGTAACTTCTACGGAAGGCGATCCTCTGATCGGGGTGAACGTCCTGGTATTGGGCTCCACATCCGGTGCTGTTACTGATTTTGATGGAAAATATTCCCTAAATGTGCCCGAGGGGTCTATCCTGCAATTTTCTTACACCGGTTATACACCGATGGAGGTTACAGTGGGCGACCAGTCGGTAATAGACGTTACTCTGGAAGAAGGTATTGCTTTGGGAGAAGTCGTGGTTACTGCTTTGGGGATCGAAAGGGAAAAAAGTTCCCTGACCTTCGCTCAACAACAAGTCGACGGAGCTGAGCTATTAGAAGCCCGCGACATCAACTTCCTCAATAGTATGGCTGGGAAAGCGGCCGGTGTAGAGATCAAAAAAAGCTCCTCCGGTGCAGGTGGTTCCACCCGGGTGGTGCTCCGGGGCGATAAGTCACTGAGTGGCAATAGCGATCCGCTGTTTGTGATCGACGGTATTCCCATGGCCAATACAAGACAGGGCCAACCCGGTATGTGGGATGGCGTTGACAAGGGAGATGGTATGTCCCAGATCAATCCAGACGATATTGAAAGTGTGACGATCCTGAGAGGTTCCAATGCGGCCGCCCTTTATGGTAGCCAGGGCGCCAATGGTGTGGTCCTGATCACTACCAAATCGGGAAGGGAAGGGCCGGCCCAGGTAAGTTTTAACACCGGTATTACCATGGAAAGTGTATTGCTGAAGCCGGATCTGCAATTTAAATACGGCAGTGAAGGCGGCACTAAGGAAAGCTGGTCTACCACGCCCGGCAATTATGCCAGTGATTATGTAGATGACTTTTTCCAAACGGGCGCCAACTGGATGAATTCTCTTTCCATCAGTGGCGGAACGGCCAGAACCAAGGCCTACTTTTCCTTTGGTAATGTTAGCTCCAGAGGTATTGTTCCCGGAAATGACTATAGGAGGTATAATGTTACTTTTAAGCAATCGACCAAATTGCTGAACGACAAACTGACCGTCGGATCGAGGGTCATGTTGTCAGATGAAAAGACCGATAATCGCCCCCGCGCCGGTTACTACGACAATCCGCTGACTGGTCTTTATATGTTTCCGAGAGATCGCGATTTTCAATCCTATAAAACCAATTATGCGATCTTAAATCCGGATAGAAATGTAGAGGAGCAGAATTGGTTTGTGGTCGATCATCACCAGACTAACCCCTACTGGCTGCTGAATAAGGAGACGAGGCTCTTTGCCACAAAGCGGATGATCGGAAGCCTTACACTGGATTATCAAATAACACCTAAACTGAACATATCAGCCAGGGGTAATTACGATTTTGCCTCAAAATCCGAGGATGAAAGGCAGAGCGCCGGAGGTAATACCACCACAGTACATCCAAATGGTAGCTGGACCTACGATAAATACACGGACGAGCTCATCTATACGGATGCTATCCTGCAATACAATGATAACTTTGGGAATTTCAGTTTAGGCCTGATCGGCGGCGCCAGCTACCAGAAAACTACCTTTGGTTTAGGGACCGGTGTCAGTGGAGATGCTAATAATGGTTTGATCTATCCCAACGAATTTTACTTCCAGAATATTGGTCCGCTGGTACAGGTCCGATCCACACTTGACAGCAGATTGGTGAAGCAGGGGGTATTTGCCAATGCCACGCTCGGGTTTAAAGAGATGTTATACCTTGACCTGTCCGGTCGAAACGACTGGGCTTCTTCCCTGGCCGGCACCGGTAATGAATCCTATTTCTACCCCTCTTTCGGTGCGACGGCTATCCTGAGTAAAATGTTGGAAATGCCGGAGTTCATCACTTTTGCCAAATTAAGATATTCAAGTACCCGGGTGGGGAATGAGGTGCCTTTCAACCTGGTTAATCCTCAGAATACGATCAATGCTACCGGGGGCGTTGACCGAAATACGACACAGCCCTTTGATAACCTGAAGCCGGAGATCATCACCAGTAATGAAGTCGGTGCGAATTTCCGCTTTTTTGATGATCGCTTCGGATTTGATTTCACTTACTATAATACCGTAAGCACTGATCAATTCATTAACCTGCCGGCGCCTTCCGGTTCCGGTTTTACCCGTTATTATGTCAATGCCGGCAAGATCGTCAATAAAGGAATTGAATTGACGTTGGATATCACGCCCATATATACACCCAAAGTCTTATGGACCACTTCTTTCAATATCTGGACCAATGAGAATGAAGTAGTGGAAATGCATCCTGACTTGCCCTCACTTGGCACGGGCGACTCTGAAGGCTACGGTTCCAGATTTGAATCCGGAGGATCTATCGGAGATATCTATGTATATAAGTTCCAGCGAGATGCCCAGGGACGAATAATCCTGGATTCGGGTGACGGCCGGCCGCTTAAAACGGCTACACAGGAACTGATCGGCAACCTGAACCCCGATTGGAGCCTGGGGTGGAACAACAATTTCAAGTTTGGAAAACTGGGCCTGAATTTCATTGTCAACGGAAAATTCGGCGGCGTGTGCTTCAGCCAGACCGAATCCATGCTTGACGGTGCCGGGGTATCCCAAAGAACCGCCGATGCGCGGGACGCCGGCGGCTATGCCGTAGATGCAGTCCAGAACGACACCCCTGTTTCCAGTGTCGATCCGGAAACCTGGTTCCGGGCGGTAGGAGACAGAAACGGCATCGGCGAAGCCTACGTTTTCGACCGGACCAATGTGCGTTTGACCCAATTTTCACTTTCCTATCAGACCAACCTTTTCCGGGATAACCGGTCGGTAACCTTTTCTCTGGTTGGGCAAAACCTTTTCTACATCGCTTTGGAAGCGCCATTTGATCCGGAACTGGCTATGAATACGTCCAGGAATTCTGCTTCTCTGGATAATTTTAATTTGCCGGCAACCAGAACGATCGGGTTTAATATCAACCTTAATTTTTAATCACACGAAATATGAAAAAGAGAAATCTATTAATATATCTGGGTGTTCTATCCCTGCTCGTTGGTTGTACTGATAACTTTGAGGAAATAAACACCAATCCATTTCAGATATCGGATGAATCCTTAAGGCAGGATAACAACCACGTAGGAGCCTTTTTTCCGTCGATGCTGAACAATATCTTCGGGGATCAGGTCGATCACAACCTGGCCAATGAATCTTTTGTACGCCACCTGGGTACGCCGACACCGTTTGTAGGCGGCGTTAACAACACGACTTATTACATTCGGTGGAATACCCACTGGAGCCGGGTGTATAATAACGTAATGGCTCCATCCAGGCAGGTGATCCAGATCGCCGAAGCCGAAAACAATGAGGTATTCGTCGCTTGGGCAACTCTGATACGGGTTTTGTCCACCTCGAGATTGTCCGCCTACCACGGCCCGATCATCTATTCCAATTACGGATCAACTGACAAGACCATCCTTTATGACAGCGAGTCGGATCTGTACAACACCTGGTTTGCCCAATTGGATGAAATTGAAAGTGCTCTTACCCGTAATATCGATTTCGGCGGTATGGCCGCATTTGATGATAGTTATGGGGGGGATGTCAGCGGCTGGCTCAAACTGGCTAACAGTATCCGGCTGCGACTGGCGATGCGCATCTCCAAAGTGAATCCCAGCTTAGCCAAGACGCAGGGAGAGAAAGCCATTAATGCAGCCGGAGGATTGATCTCCTCTAACGCGGACAATTTTTACATTAAGAACTATGACGGTTTCTTCCGCCCGGCCCGGATCTGTTTCGGATGGGGCGACACACGCATGAGTGCTACTATGGAATCTGTTTTAGGAGGTTATAAGGATCCCCGGGTTTCTAAGTATTTTGATCCGGCTACGGATGATACGCTTTATCCGGATCATCCGGACTTCCCCTACAAAGGGATCCGGAATGGCGCCGAACTGGTGGCAAAGGATGACCGACTGGCTTATTCAACCATCGCTACGGCTTTTATTACCTGGCCGGCCCGGAGATGCTTCACTTCCAGTGAGACTCACTTTCTGCTGGCGGAAGCTGCTCTGCGTGGCTGGGCTACTCCGATGAGTGCCAAGGAGCACTACGAAATGGGGGTTCGGGAAAGTTTCGCCGAATGGGGCGCCGGTGGCGTAGATGCTTATCTGGAAAGTGATGAGACCCTGCTGCCGCTCGATTACGATGATCCGAAAGCCAGTGGAGACGTTAATGATTTTGTGAGCCGGATCAAAGTGCCCGTAAAATGGAACGATGCAGGTGATAAGGAGTATCAACTGGAGCAGATCATGACCCAAAAATGGATCGCTGCGGTGCACAATACCATTGAGATCTGGGTAGATCATCGCAGAACGGGTTATCCGAAACTGCCTTACAACTACAAAAATGACAGTAATGCCGACTGGGGTGTTATCGCCGCTGATGACTTCCTGCGTCGTATGCCGTTCGTAAACGGAGAACGCACCAATAACCCGGATGGAGTAGCTGATGCCACCTCCAAGCTGGGCGGTCCCGATGAGATCGGTACGCATTTATGGTGGGATACCGGTGGACCAAACTTCCCGTAAGGTTTGATCCTGAACTGCCGAGGTAGTTCAAAGAATGATGTTAAAGCAAAAAGCTCATCGATTGTAATCGATGAGCTTTTTGCTTTTATAGAGTAGCGGTGACATCTAAATGTCCTTACAACTTCGTTTTATTGCTTTATCTTTCTCTCAGCCATTGTTCAAAATATAGATTTTCAATGCTTTTTTGGGTTGCCGGATTAATGATTGAAGTGACCTTCCATTCCTGGTCTATTAATTCAGCCCGGTAAAGGATGGTTTCATCTTTGCTATCAAATAAAAGATCTCCATTTACATCCCTGCGTGTTCTCATCAGGATCTGTTTAGTCCCGGGGATCACTTCAAAATATTGTAGATCTTCATTTGGTGGAGAAATTCTCGTTAACCCCTCACCGTCAGTTTCCGATGAGAAGAGGTATTCGGGGTCCTGGTTGTTCAGTTTTTTATCCTGGTTGTAATCGTCAATACCAATCTGATAAAGGATTTTCCCCGAAATTATTCTATTACCTTCATCATAAGGTTCATTCTTATTTACATTGATCTCCGATATGCGGATCTTATCTTCTGTTAGAAGCCGGGTTGCTCCAGTCTTGCGGTTATAAAAGAGGACATTCCAATATCTTGGATAGTCATCTGCATCATATCCATCTTTACTGTATACTGTTCGTTTCTGTAGCAATTGAGTTGAAATGGGGATCAGCACTTGGTGGGTGCTGTCGATAACGATCGGTGTTTCGTAATAAAATTTGAATTCGGTTAAAATAGAATCGATTTGCTCGGAAGTCAACTCTTCATTTTCGATAAATACAGTATTCGGCTGATCCTCTTTGCAGGAGAATAATCCTATCAATACCAGTATTCCAATTATTATTCTCATTTACATTATATCATTGATGGTGATGATGATCCATCTTATTAAAAGTTACTGCCCTCAATCCGGTAGCTTGAATCTCTTTTTCTCCTTCGACAATCTTAACGGTCTGATTCACATCTACTCCGGTGAAAACAGAAGATGATCGTTGCTTATTCGGCCAGATGACCTCCAGTGTATCAATGGAACCTGCTGCTCCCAGACCAATCTCCGCCATTAAACTATTCCCGCCGAAACTGGCACCCGTTCCGAGTGTATGGTATACTTTTCTGGTTTTTCCATCTTCTGTAATGGTGGCAATGATCTTCGTTCCGATCGCCGAACGGTTACTGGTGCGTCCTACGAGTATGATATTGATCCAGTTATTTTGATTGCCGATGGGGTTTTCAAATAGCAGATTCTGAAAGGTATCTCCCTCGTAGGCACCACCCATTACAGCGTAAATATCCTGATCCCCATCCATATCCAGATCGCCGAACCCAATGGCATGCCCTTTTTGAATATGGCCGAACCCACCGCTGAAGGTGACATCTTCAAAGGCTTTTCCGCCCAGATTTCGATACATCTTATTGGGGACGATAGAGAGAAAACTGGGGTCTCCCGTAGCTGCGTAAAAATCGAGGAAGCCATCATTGTCGAGGTCTCCGAAGTTACAGCCCATGGTAGTGAGCGGCTCGGTTAATCCGGCTTCAGAAGCCACATTGGTAAAGGTGCCGTCTCCGTTGTTTTTGAACAGATGAGGATAGCGTTCTTCTACGCGCGGATCACCCGGGAGTCGAAGATTGGCCATGAAAATGTTGGCCGGGGATCTTTCCGGATCGGAATAGCCGGAGACAAAAATATCTTCCAGTCCGTCGTTGTTGTAATCGAAAATCCAGGTAGAAAAACTTTGCAGGGGTTCAGATACACCGGCACTTTCCGGGGCAAGTGTAAAAGATACACCGTCCTCCTGAGCGGCATTGAAATACAGGATATTCTTTCCGTCAAAATTGGAGATATACAGATCCGGATAACCGTCATTGTTGAGATCGCCTGAGTCGACGCCTTTGAAAAAACCGATCTCTGTAAGACCGGCCTTTTCGGCCATTTCAGTAAAGGTGCCGTCGGTATTGTTGATGAAAAGTTCACACTTATTTTCCGCTTTTGCCGTGGATTCATTGGCTATGAAAAGGTCCAGCCAGCCGTCCAGATTAAAGTCTTCCCAAATAGCGGTTTGCGTGGGATGTTCAGAATAGACACCGGCGGCTTCGGTAACGTCGGAAAAAGTCCCGTCTCCATTGTTGCGGATCAGCGAATTGGGCACCTTTCCGTAGTTTTCCAGCCAGGCACCCCGCAGGATGATGAAATCCAGCCATCCGTCATTATTAAAATCAGCGTGTTTCAGGTTCAGGCCGCCGGTGACTCCCACCAGCCCGGTGAAGGCGGTTCTATCCGTGAATCCACCTTTTGTATCATTCTCAAAATACCGGATCTGGTCATTGGGCCCCCAGGAAGAGACCATGATATCGAGATAGCCGTCATTGTTGAAATCATCCAGGCAAATACCGCCGGACATATCGGCCACATCCACTCCCAGATCCATGGCGATGTCGTGAAATTTTGGAAAATTGTGCTGATTGAAATATTCTTCCGGTATCCGGAATTCTTCGGGTACTTCATCCGGATAGCCGCCCAGCGTCATGTAGGCAATATTCAACAGGTACTGGAGTTCGAAGTCGAAAGGATTGACTTCCAGGCCGGCTTTCAGGTATTCAATGGCCTTGGTCGATCCTTCCCGATTGATGTGTTGTGCCTTCTCGGAAATAGGGATAATACAGGACTCATTAGTGTGATTGGCAATGCAGTTCTCCTGCTCGGCCTTCCGCAAATAGCTGATGGCCAGTTGTTTTTCAAATTCCGCCAGGGTCTTATCCTTATCGGGGAAGAACTTCTCTTTAAAAAAGGTGTAGAAGTTTTCGAAAACCTTGATCGCCTCATCCGTCTTCCCGGCCCGCAGCAATTCGATGCCGTAGTCATATACTACCAGATTGCGGTCAGCACCCACCTCCATCTCATTCAGTTTTTTTCCCAGTTCGGCGGCTCGTTTGTTATTTAAAACGTAGTTTGCCTGCATTGGGTCGATACGCTCGTAGGATTCCCGTACTTTGCGGATCATTTGCCGGGTACCTTCGTCCGGTTTCACTTCGGCCGTGTAGGTAGAATGGCCGGATTGAACGTTTTCCTCAATGGCAGTACAGGCTGCCAACAATAATAGCATTACTGAAAATGCAGTTATGCTCCAACTTAGTGTAGTACTCATTTTTGTTAAAATTGATAGCCTTTTTGGAATAACAACTGAGGAAATGAAATTTAAGGGTTTTGCTCCGTTTCAATGGGCCGGAATATACACCTATTCCATAAAAAATTTCTACTTTTAGACATGCTCACTGATTAAACAGACATGCCCCTAAACCTACCTCAGGCATCTTCTAAGTTAACTTCAAAACATGTACAGATTTTACTTCATTTTATTGATCGCACTCACCGTATTTAGCTGTAAAGAAAGGGATAGTAACGCAGGCTCAATGGAAGGTGGTGAACCGAGAGGAACTGAAAATGTCGCCTATAAATGGGGACATATGGCCCTGGTCGCTACCGCCAATGATACCGAAAAATTCAAACCAAGACCAACCATTACATCCCGCTATCTGGGACTGATCTTTGTCTCCGTTTTTGACGCTTGGTCGCGCTACGATGAGCGGGCAACCCCCGTATATCTGAGCAAAGTAGAGCGCAGGCCGGAAGATGAACGATCACTCCGGAATAAGGAAATTGCCGTAAGCTATGCCGCCTTCCGGGCCATGAGCGAATACTACTTTACTGATAAAGAGCTATTCGCGGATCTTATGAAAGAACTGGGATTGGATCCCACGAACGAATCAATGGATCCGACAACGCCCGAAGGAATCGGTAATCTGGCGGCAAAAGCCGTGATCGAAGCCCGGAAAGGAGACGGCTCCAACCAATACGGGGAAGAAGAGGGCTCCAACGGAGAACCTTATTTTAATTATACCGGCTATGAACCCGTTAACTCTGCCGACGAAAATGTAGATCCCAACCGCTGGCAGCCCAAATATTTTTCGGATGGGAAAGGCGGCAAATTTGCCCCTGCCTGCCTGACGCCGTTCTGGGATCAGGTCAAACCGGTGGCCTTACAGTCCGGAGACCAGTTTCGTCCGGGCCCGCCGCCCATGATCGGCTCAGAACAACTGGAGAAAGAGGTCAAGGAAGTGATTGATCTACAGGCCAATCTGACCGACTACCAAAAGGCGCTGGTGGAATTTATGCGCGACGGCCCGCAATCGGTCCAGCAAGCCGGCCATTGGCTGACATTCGCGCAGGATGTTTCCCGCCGGGATAACCATACCCTGGATGAAGACGTGAAGATGTACTTCTACAATCAGGTGGTGGCCATGGACGCCTTCATCGCTTCCTGGGATTCCAAGATGTACTACGATTTTGCCCGGCCTTATGCCCTGGTGCATCAATACTATGATGAACAGAAAATTAAAGCCTGGGGAGGCGAAGGCAAAGGCATGATGGAAATGGACGGGGGCCAATGGCGGCCCTATTCTCCGGAAACTTTCCTGTGCCCACCTTTCCCAAGTTATGTGTCCGGACACAGCACGATCAGCGGTGGATGCGGCGAAGCCCTGAAGTTATGGACGGGCAGCGATGAATTCGGTGCCGAAGTGAAGCTGGTGGCCGGCGCCATGACCGAACCCGATAACCTGGGCGATACGGTAACCCTGAAATTCCCGACTTTCACGGAAACGGCAGAAATGGCCGGGATTTCCAGAGTGCTGGGCGGCTACCATATACAATCCGACAATATTGCAGGACTGGAATTGGGAAGAGATGTGGCAAGAGAAGCCTGGAAATTTTATAAAATGCACGTTGGGGAAGAATAGCGCCAATTCAACGCACTCAAAAAACAGTTTATGAGACATACTGGAAGGACAACTACTATTGTTTTCCTGTTGCTACTGCTTCTCGCAGGCTGTCGGGAACGATTTGATATTCATGCAGATACCGGCAAACTCTTTTCTCTGATCCCGGATAGCCATAGCGGAATTACCTTTCAAAATGATGTGGTCCAGACCCTGAATAACAATCACATCGTCAACGTAGAGTTCATCTCCGGCGGGGGAGTAGCCGTGGGAGACATCAATAACGACGGACTGCCGGACCTGTTTTTCACCGGTAATCAGGTCAGAGACCGCCTCTACCTGAATCAGGGAGATTTCAAATTCGAGGATATCTCTGAAAGTGCCGGCATTAGCGAGGATACCCTCTGGTCGAGCGGTGTGACATTTGTCGACATCGATCAGGACGGAGATCAGGACATTTATGTTTGCCGGAATGTTTATCTGGAAGATGAGAACAGCTCCAATCAGCTCTATGTAAATAATGGCGATCTCACCTTTACGGAAAGTGCTGCGGCTTTCGGCCTGGCCGACCGTGGGTTTTCCATCCAATCCATTTTCTTTGATTTCGACAAGGACGGCCTGCTGGATATGTATCTGGTCAATCAGCCACCCAGCCTTCCCGGGGTGGGTGGGCAACTCAATCAGTCGATGGCTGCCAACCCGCTATTCAGTGATAAACTGTACAGAAATACCGGCGACGGACATTTTGCGGATGTGACGGATGAAGCCCTGGTACGGAATTTTGCCTTTGGTCTTTCCGTATCGGTCGGTGACTTCAATGATGATTCCTGGCCGGATCTCTATGTCGCCAACGATTTTGATATGCCCGACCATATTTACATCAACCAACAGGACGGCACTTTCAAAGATATGGTGCATGAGGACGCCAGACATATTTCCAATTTCAGCATGGGGAGCGATGTGGCAGACTATGATAATGATGGCTATCTGGACATAGTGGTAGTAGACATGGTGGCGGAATCACACGAGAGGATCAAAACGCATATGGGAGCCATGAAACCGGCCGTATTCTGGGAGCAGGTCCGTACCGGCAAGCACTATCAATACATGTTCAATACTTTGCAGCGAAACAATGGTAATGGCACCTTTAGTGACCTGGCACAACTGGCGGGCGTTTCCAATACCGACTGGAGCTGGGCACCTCTTTTTGCCGATTTTGACAACGATGGTTACAAAGATATCTTCATCACGAACGGCGTGAAGAACAACAGTCGTTACAGTGATCTCCAGGCAAAATATGACCACATGCTGGATAGCGTCAACTATCTGGCGCAGCGATTGGGGAAAGATCCCAACGAACTCATTGATGTCATGGATTTTGTCCAACTGGCCCCTACTGATAATCTACCCAACTTCGTCTACAAAAATCAAGGTGATCTCACTTTTCAGAAAATGACCGATGAATGGGGACTGGATCTGCCCACTTTATCCAATGGTGCGGCCTATGCCGACCTGGACCTGGACGGCGATCTGGATCTGGTGATCAACAATATGGATCAGAAAGCCCTGGTGTACAAAAACAATGCCGTGGAAAAAGGAGCGGGCAATTATCTAAGATTTAAACTGAATGCCCTGAGCGGGCAAAATATATACGGAGCGAAGGTCTCACTGTACCGGGATAATGCCTTCTGGCAGTTGGTACAGCTGAATAATGCCCGGGGCTATATGTCTAAAAGTGAAGACGTTGCCCATTTCGGACTTGGCGATGTGACTACAGTGGACAAGGCAGTGATCGAGTGGCCCAACGGTTCCGTAAATACCTTTGAAAATATCAGTGTCAATCAAGTACTGGAAGTCAATCAAAGCGAAGCTCAGTCCAATAGCATTGCTAAAGATGGAATGCAAGGAACTCCTCTTTTTGAAGCCGTGACGGATGTAGTAGATTTGGAAAAAACACGTCACTGGGAAAATGATTATGATGATTATGCCCGGGAAGTCCTATTGCCGCACAAAATGTCGCAGTTTGGCCCCTGTATCGGGGTTGGTGACGTGAACGGTGATCAGCGGGAAGACTTTTTTGTAGGAGGGGCCGCCGGTTTTTCCGGTACGCTCTACCTGCAAAATGGCAGCGGAAAGTTTGACCCGGTGGAGCAGGGAGCCTGGTCGGCAGATAGCGCCTGTGAGGATATGGGAATAACCTTTTTTGATGTGGACGGCGACCGTGACCTTGATCTGTTCATCGTCAGCGGCGGCAATGAATTTGACGAAGGTGCTCCGCAATTGCAGGATCGATTGTACTTCAATAACGGCAAGGGGCAGTTTACGAAAAGTACAGATCTGCCTCAATATCTGATCAGTGGTTCTTGTGCCGTGCCCTATGATTTTGATAAGGATGGCGACCTGGATCTGTTTGTGGGAGGAAGACTGGTGCCGGGAAAATATCCCCAACCGGCCAGCAGCAAACTATTGGAAAACCGGAATGGTAAACTGGTGGATGTTACCGATGAAAAAGCACCTGGTTTGAATGAGTTGGGACTGGTTACCGCCGCCTGCTGGACCGATTACGATCGGGATGGTCTGGCTGATCTGGTCGTAGTGGGAGAGTGGCTGCCGGTTACCATTTTTGCCCAGAAGGCCGGCAGTGGTTTTGAGCGACAGGAAACGGATGGTCTGGCGGATTCCAATGGTTGGTATTACGCCGTTCAGGCCGGAGATATGGATGGTGACGGAGACGACGATCTGGTGGTCGGCAACCTGGGCCTAAACTACAAATACAAAGCCAGTGAGGAGGAGCCTTTCGAAGTATACAGTTATGATTTTGATGATAACGGTAAGCTGGATATCGTGCTGAGCTACTACGAGCACGGGGTGTCTTTCCCGGTACGGGGCAAGGACTGCTCTACCCAGCAGATCCCTTCACTGAAGGAGAAGTTTGAGACCTACGAAGAGTTTGGTCATTCCAACCTCGGTGATATTTTTGGACCAAAATTGAACACGGCGCTGAACCTGCAGGCTAAAACCTTTGCATCTGCCTATCTCGAAAATCTCGGGGGCGGTAGTTTTATATTCAAGCCCCTGCCCAATCTGGCTCAGGTATCCTCCATTAACAATATCCTGATCCAGGATTTTGACCAGGACGGGTATAAAGACCTGCTCGTATCGGGCAATCTTTATTCCTCGGAAATTGAAACGCCGCGCAATGACGCCGGTACAGGTTTGTTACTTAGAGGGAACGGGAAGGGCGATTTCGTGCCGGTGCCATTACCCGTAAGTGGTTTTTCCGCACCGCTGGATGCAAAAGACATGAAAACCGTTCAGGTGGGTAAGCGAGAGATCATCCTGGTAGCCAATAACAGTGACCGGATGCAGACCATAGCTTACGTTCCACCAGTAGTACAATAAGAAGTTTACGTCTAGACCTTACAGTCTCAAAATCCCAAAGTCCCATAAATCAACAACCGTGGATCTAAGTCATTTAAAAGTTCTCGTTACCGGTGGCGGCGGCATTGGCGTCGGTAGCGGTATTTGTGCGGCACTGGATGAATTCGGAGCCACGCTGATCATCAATGAGTTGACGCTCGAAAGAGCGGAAGTGGCGGCGGCCAACTATAAACGGGCAATTGCCGTGCATGCTGATCTGCGCGAAGACCGGGAGGTCGTTGGAATGTTTAAAGACATCGCCGAGCGGGTGGGGCCGATCAATGGGTTAGTGAATAATGCCGGGATTGGCCTGGTCAAACCGATGCACGAGGTGGAAGAGGAAGAATTCGAAAACCTGTACAACGTCAATGTAAAAGGTATGTGGCGGGTGAGTAAATATTTTGTCCGACAGTTGTTGGACAACGGGCAAAGCGGCAACATCGTCAATGTATCTTCGGTACATGGCTTCGCCAGTCAGCCCAATTACTCGACCTATGCCTCTTCGAAGGCTGCGATCGAGGGCTTTACACGTGCACTGGCCTACGAACTGGGGCGATACAACATTCGCTGCAATGCCATCGGACCGGGTTACGTGCATTCCGACCAGAACTATGATCTGATCCGAAAATTCGCACCCGACCCAGAGCAATGGACCCGGGATTTCATTGCTGACCAGCAGATGCTGCGCCATTTTGTGGAACCTTTGGATTGTGGCTACACCGCTGCATTCCTGCTTTCGGATTTGAGTAGGTCCATCACCGGGCAGACCATTTACGTGGATGGAGGAAAAACGGCTATGTTGTTCAATCGTGATTTTGTGACCGGGGCGGAAGAGTACTAATGAGCACACAATCAGGTAAATAGATGATATTTTTCCTGTTTCATTGCTTCATTGTTCCATTGATAGGTCAGCCATGAAGCAATGGAACAATGTAGCAATAAAAAACAATGATCATTCGCCTATTAACCCTATTAACTATCATGAGTCTACTTGCCTGCCGGCCGAGTGGCCCCAAGCATTATCAGGTGCAAGCGGTGGATCGACCTCCGGTCTTATCCGGACATGGGGATGATCCCTTGTGGGAAATAGCCGAAGTTCTAACTGATTTCACTTACCCCTGGCGCAAGGAAAAAGCACCGGCCACCGAATTTCGGGCGCTGTGGGATGGGGCGTGGTTTTACTTTCGGTACCGGGCTGCGGACGACACGGTGATCAGTAAGCAGGAAGGCCGGGGCGAGAGAGATGTGGTGAACTCCGACCGGGTCGAGATCTTTTTTAAGTCGGACGACCGGATGGATCCTTATTATTCCCTGGAAATGGATGCGTTGGGCCGGGTACTGGATACGGAGGGGCGTTTTTATCGTAAGGTGGATTTTAACTGGAACTGGCCGGAAGGACACCTTAAGCTAATAGCTTCCATTGATGACAAAGGATATTGGGTAGAAGGTGCGATCTCTCTGGAATCGCTTCGGCAATTGGGCATGTACCGGGATGATCATCTACTTCGGACCGGATTGTACCGGGGAGAATATCAATACGCTGCAGACGGTGAAGTATTGGTAAAGTGGATCAGTTGGGTGATCCCCGACTCGGAAAAACCTGATTTTCATATTCCTTCCTCATTCGGGATATTGGAATTATTGCCCAAAAAAGTTCAGCCATGAGCCGATTAACAATTTACCTGCTGCCCATAGTGTGCAGCTATGCCATTCTCCTGCTGTTTGCTTGTGATAAAGCAGAAGAAAACTTATATTCAAGCAGCGATTTCACCCCTGAAGATCAATTCACTTCGGGCATTGAAGGCCCGGCAGTCGATGCAACGGGAAACATTTATGTAGTCAACTTCGAACGACAGGGCACCATCGGCCGGGTAACGCCCGAAGGTGTAGCGGAGTGGTTCGTCGATCTGCCCGAAGGAAGCATCGGCAACGGTATCCGTTTTAACAAGGATGGTCAATTCCTGGTAGCAGACTATATCGGGCATAATGTGTTGCTGGTCGATCCTCCAACGAAAGAGATCAACGTTTTTGCACACCATGATAGTCTGAATCAGCCCAATGATCTGGCCATTAGCCGGAACCAGCTCCTGTTCCTGAGCGATCCCAACTGGCGGGAAAGTACCGGTAATCTCTGGAAAGTGGGCACAGATGGAGCGATCAGCCTGCTGGAAAAAGACATGGGTACCACGAACGGCATAGAGGTTAGTCCAGATGAGCAGACCCTTTACGTGAATGAAAGTGTACAACGCAAGGTATGGGCTTATGATCTGTCTGCCGATGGAGCGATCAGCAATAAACGTTTACTGATCGAATTCCCGGATTTTGGGATGGACGGCATGCGTTGTGATGCGGAAGGAAATTTATTTATCACCCGGCACGGTAAAGGGACGGTAGTGATGGTATCGCCGGAAGGGAACATACTGCAGGAGATTGAACTAAAAGGCAAAAAGCCTTCTAATATTGCCTTCGGCGGTCCGGACGGTCGCACCTGTTATGTGACGCTACAGGATAGAGGGTGCCTGGAGACTTTTCGTGTGGAATTCCCCGGAAGAGCTTTTAACAATGAACGGTAGACCGCGAACCTTATACCAAAACAATAACAATCAACCAACTTTCGCCTATGAAAAACCTATGCACTTTACTGCTTTTCAGCTGCCTGGCCATCCTGCCCTTGTCTGGCCAGCAGATCGATCTCCTGCTCAAAGGAGGTCATGTGATCGACCCGAAGAATAATATCGATGCCGTCATGGATGTAGCTATTGATGAGGGCAAGGTGCTGCAGGTCGCGCCTAATATTCCCGCCGAGGGGGTTTTCCAGGTAGTGGATGTATCCGGTATGTATGTTGTGCCCGGACTGATCGATATTCACTCCCACAATTTCTTTGGTACGGAAGAAAATGCCTATCTCAGTAATGGTTTTTCCGCAGTACCGCCGGATGAGTTTACCTTTCGCTCTGGTGTCACCACCGTAGTGGATGCAGGAGGGGCCGGCTGGCGAAATTTTAAAACCTTCAAAGCACAGACCATTGATCATTCCAAGACCCGCGTCCTTAGTTTACTCAACATCGTAGGGTCGGGAATGAAAGGAGGAGCTGTAGAACAGAATCTGGCGGATATGGACGCTAAGCTGACGGCCATGGAGGCCAGATCGAATGCTGCTTATGTGGTAGGTATAAAAGTAGCTCACTATGGTGGTCCCGAATGGGCCCCGGTGGAAAAAGCCGTAGAGGCTGGAAATCTGGCCAATATACCAGTGATGGTAGATTTCGGTGGCTACGATGAACCACTCTCTATTGAAACGCTTTTCATGGAAAAACTGCGGCCCGGTGACATATTTACGCATACCTACGCCCATGTAGCCAAACGCATCCCCATCGTAGATGAGCATCGCAAACTCCGTCCCTTTGTATTGAAAGCGCAGGAACGAGGGATCATTTTTGATGTGGGGCACGGTGGCGGCAGCTTCCTCTTTGACCAGGCGATACCGGCCATCGAACAGGGCTTGAAACCCAATACCATCAGTACCGACCTGCATACCGGAAGCATGAACGCGGGTATGAAGGATCAGCTGAATGTGATGTCCAAACTACTCAACATCGGCCTGAACGTGCAGGAAGTGATCGCTGCTTCCACCTGGGCACCGGCTCAGGTCATCAAAAGGCCGGAACTTGGGCATTTGACTCCCGGAGCGGAGGCTGATGTGGCGGTCCTGAAACTGGAAAAAGGAAAGTTCGGCTTTGTCGACACCAAAGGATGGCGCCTGAACGGGGATCAAAAACTCGTCTGCGAACTCACGCTCCGCGCCGGTAGAGTCGTTTGGGACCTAAATGGGATCTCACGACCGGTTTGGGAGCGGTAATCTAGTGATCAGTTGGTAGGACTTGTCCTCCTCTAGAGGAGGTGCCCGATAGGGCGGAGGAGGGAATGTCGGAAAACTTATTAAACCGTATACTGTCTAAATTAATTTTTTGAACAATCCGAATCGGAATAAAACCTTACAAAAAATGGATAATAATCACACACCAAGAAGAAAAGCATTCAAAAAGATCGGCCTGTCGCTGGCGGCGCTTTTTGGCGTCGGAGTCGCTTCGGCAAAACCTGCCGACTCCAAGCCCAAACCGGAAAAAAGAGTAGTGGGCGAAGTCATTGCTGATGAGCAGGGACCTCTGTTCTCCAGTGCAATTGCATACGGTAACCTTCTTTTTATAGCCGGTAAAGGTGCTCACTTTGAAGGTGACATCAAAGCGCATACCGACCATGTACTGAAAGAACTGGAAAAGGAATTGGTCAAGAACGGCTCTTCCATGGAGAAGGTACTGAAGGTAAATGTCTATCTGCACGATCTGGCGGATTACACGCAGATGAATGAGGTATACCGCGGCCGTTTCGGAGAGAATCCTCCGGTAAGAACTACCGTAGCTACCTACGGCGGAGTGCCCGGCGATTCGTTGGTTGAGATCGACTGTATTGCGGCTTTAGAGTAAAATGTAGGGTAGTGTGAGTCCCGGTGTGACTAACAGGTAACCGGGTAACTGACAACTTGATTGAAATATTAGTCCTTCCCTTGTTTTGGCTTGTCTCTCCTGAGGGGTAGATGCTGAAGGCAGAGGGGGGCTTACCAAAACCCATTAATTATGGCTACAAAAAGAAGAGACCTACTCAGGCAGTTAGCCGCTCTACCACTGGTAGGCGGAATGTTTGGAACTGCTGCCTTCCGGGCTGCTGATCGTTTGCCGGTCCGCCCCGGTAGAGATTATTATAAAGAACTGGGACTGCGTACTTTCATTAATGCGGCCGGTACTTATACCGCACTCACTGGTTGCCTGATCACGCCGGAAGCAGTCGATGCCTACAATTATGCCTCGGGGCAATACGTAACCCTGGATGACCTTCAGGATAAAGTCGGAGAGCGGCTGGCCGAGCTTATTGGCTGCGAAGCAGCTACAGTGACGGCCGGTGCAGCTTCCGCTATTACTCTTGGTACGGCGGGCGTGCTGACCGGGCTTGATTCCAAGAAGGCATCCCGTATTCCCAATGACATGACCGGCATGAAAACGGAGGTGATCATACAAAAGTCCCACGTCATTGGTTACGCCCACGCCATTAAGAATTGTGGCGTGAACATCATTGAAATTGAAACGCTCAAGGAACTGGAAGACGCCATCAATGAAAAAACAGCCATGTTGTGGTTCCTGAATGCGAACAATTTCCTCGGCAAGATCCAGTATAAGGAGTTCATCGAAGTAGGCAAAAAGCACGGCATACCCATGATGATCGACTGTGCTGCGGATGTGCCTCCGGTGGAAAACCTCTGGAAATATACCGATATGGGCTTTGACTTGGTCTGCTTTTCCGGTGGTAAGGGCCTGCGTGGTCCACAAAGCTGCGGATTGCTGCTGGGCCGCAAAGATCTGATCGCGGCCGCCCGCCTGAGTGCTCCTCCGCGCGGGGATACTGTCGGCCGGGGCATGAAAGTAAATAAGGAAGAGATCCTGGCGATGATGATCGCGGTGGAAACCTATCTTAATAGAGATCATGAGAAGGAATGGAAGCTCTGGGAATCGCAGATCCAGTTGATCCATGACCATGCGGCTTCGGTGGCGGGTGTAACACCGGAGATCCACGTGCCGGAAATTGCCAACCATGTACCCTCCCTGCGCATCCGCTGGGATCAGGAGAAGGTGAAGATCACGCCGAATGAAGTACGGCAGGCCCTGCGCAATGGCCATCCCTCGATTGAAACAGTGGGCGGCGGTGAATCGGTAGACATTACTACCTGGATGATGAATCCGGGAGAAGAGCGAGCTGTGGCGCGGCGGGTGAAGGAGATATTGGTGGCTGCGGCATCATGAGTGAGTAGAGCTGCTGTATTTTGCCGGTACGGCAGCTCTGTTTGCTATAAAGCCATTAGTAATAACTATCATTCGCTTTTCTATAGTTTTACGAAAACCTTATGTAATAAACAGGCATTTTAGAACGATTTTGAGTCTTATTTAGGGTTGATTCATTTTTATATCCTTTCGTGTTTTACGAAGTCCGTTAAACGAAGGCAGAGCGCAGCGAGGCTTTTGCTTAACGGACTTCGTATAAGGCGAAAGCTCTTGTATCACATTTTCATTTTTAAGGTGACCTACTTTGCTGTATATTCGCTCTATGGCAAAAAAGAAAAAGATCATCGTTCAAGGCCACGAACTGACTTTACTCCTGAAACGAGACAGTGAGGAATACATCTCTCTGACAGATATGGCACGTGGGTTTGAGGGAGAACCAGGAGAGTACATTCGAAATTGGTTGAGGAACGGTTCAACAATTCAATACTTGGGGGTATGGGAGAAAGTCCATAATCCTGATTTTAATTTGGTGGAATTCCACCAAATTAAAACAGAGTTGATTGATAACACCTTTTTGATGTCTGCCAAAAAATGGATCGACCGTACATCAGCTATCGGTATAGAAGCTAAAGCGGGACGCTACGGCGGCACCTATGCTCATAATGAAATTGCTTTACAGTTTGCGACGTGGTTAAGCCCTGAATTTCACGTGTATCTGGTGAAAGAGTTTAAGCGGCTTAAACAGATTGAAGCGCAGGAACAAAAAGATAGTCTTGATTGGAGCCTGAAACGGATGTTGACCAAAATCAACTATTCTATCCATACGGATGCCATCAAAGAAAAACTTATTCCGCCCCGACTTGCTCAGGGTAAAACGAGCGGATTGGTTTACGCCGGAGAAGCCGATATTCTAAATGTCGCTTTATTCGGTATGACCGCCGGACAATGGCGAGCGCAAAATCCGGATGCAAAGGGTAACATCCGGGATCATGCAACTACTGAGCAATTGTTAGTCCTGGCTAATCTGGAGGCTATTAATGCGGAACTTATCAGACAGAGATTAAGTCAGGACGAACGGGTTGTTAGATTGAACGAGGCTGCTATCACTCAGATGAAGTCAATTCTTAACTCTCCTAGTCGGCCAAATCTACCGCCTCCAGATAAAGAGTGAAGTCGTTTCTTGGTAACCAAAAGAATAAGGAATGAATCAAACAACCCAAAAATTTTTGATCCTCCTTGAAAACAGGTCAAATGAAAACAAAGAATCAATTTCTTTGCTAATGCAAAATGGCTTATTGGGCAATGCAATTTCAGTATTGAGGCAAGAAATTGACTCCTTCATTAGAGTTGTTTACCTAGCTCAGATGACAGATTTCAGCTATAGAGAAGAACTAATGAATCGCACATTAAATGGAGAAAAATGGACTGAAGAAGGGAAGAGGCGCAGGATAACTGACAGAGAAATGGTCGATATCACCTCTAACCTAAAAGGTTATGTCCAATATGCATATAAGTTCGGTTGCTCATTTATTCATTTATCAGATTCACATAATTATCAGGAAAAAGACCCATTTGATAGTTTGCCGATACAGGAACAGAGGGATATAGCCTTTTATCTGAATTATTATCACGGCTTTCCCATGGAAACCAAGTTATCAATTGAAAGTGTCAAGCCTCTGATATTAAGCATTTTCGATAAAATCACCAACAACATGTGGTGTTATACAAATCACCTAAAAGAAGGTACTGTTTTAGTCGATTACTGAAAATTGCAGTTGTACTCAAGAAAATCTTTCGCTTACTGCTGAAGCAGGCATTCCGGAATATTGGATCATCAATTTGGTAGATCAGCAATTAGAGGTCTTCCGGAAACCGCAAGATCAGGATTACACCAAACACATGGTCTATTTATCAACCGACCGGGTTGTATCCCACACAGTGAATTTTGAAATGGAGTTAGATAAAATGTTCCGGTAAAAGTAAGACCGATTAGCACTCACTGTACCTCCTCCGCTCCTCCTATTTGCTGCCGGATTGTCTGCACTTCTTCCTCACTTACGGCATCCGCTTCATTTCCAAAATTGCTGCGGATGTATGTCAATACCTCGGCGATCTGTTCATCACTAAGAAAGGCATGTTGCGGCATAACGCCGGTGTAAGTAGTACCATTCACCTCTATCGCTCCATCCAGACCATTGAGTATGAGGTTGATGAGACGTTCTTTGTCTCCGGTCACCCAGTCGGCACCGGCCAGGGGTGGGAAGCGACTGGAATCACCCTTGCCGTTTCCCTGGTGACAGGGAGCACAATAGGTACGATAGGTAAGTGCACCGAGATCAGCTACGTCTTTCTGGAGATTATCTGCCTGCTCATCCGGTGTACGCAGATGAGGAAGGTCTTTTCGCTCCTCCATTTTGGCCAGTTGAGGGGCACCGAAATCAGCAGTACCACCTGTATAACTTACTCGCCAAATGGCTCCTTGTTCTGTATCGCCGATATAGAGAGATCCATCCGGTCCGGTAGCCAGCCCCATGGGGCGGAACACCGCATCACTGACACTGACAATGGTATCCACCCGGGCAAAACCGTCGGCAAATACCTCCCATTCTCCTGTTGGTTTACCGTCCCGGAAAGGGATAAAGGCCACGATGTAGCCAGCTTGCGGATAAGGCGCGCGATTGGTAGAACCGTGGAAAGCAACAAAGGCCCCTTCCTTGTAGCGGGCCGGAAACTGATCACCCTGGTAAAAAAGCAGATCGTTGGGCGCCCAGTGTCCGGGGAAGCCCATGATGGGCAGGTCAAACGTGTCGCAACGTCCGACGATGATGCCGTCGCCACCGTATTCGGGAGCCAGTAATTTTTGTTCCTTGATCTGATCGTAGTAGCAGTACGGCCAGCCATAGTTATCACCTTCCTTGATACGGATGAACTCTTCCGAGGGCAATACGGCACTTTGCCAGGGTGAAAACTTGTTGCCGAAAAGCCGTAGGAGATCATCCCGGCCGTGCATCACCGAATACAGACTGCTGTCAGCCGGATTCCATTCCAGGCCTACCAGACTGCGAATGCCGGTGGCGTATTTGTAACCCTGGCTGTGCAACTGATTCGGCTTGTCGGCATCAAAGCGCCAAATACCGGCGTAGGTTTCCAGCAGCGGACAGGGATCCTGGCCCGGAACTCCCGGTGTGCGCTTAGGATCCTGGCAGGCATTGGATGGCCCACCGACCGGGATATAGATATGCCCTTCGTTATCAAAGGCCATGGGTTTGGCAATATGCTCGCGCCGGCTTTCTTCGTGGTCGTCGATCACAATGGTCTCCATTTCACTCTCCGGTACCATTTCACCGGGGGTGAGCTTTTGCCGGTAGACGGTGGTTTGCGAACTATAGTAGAGGTAACCATTATGAATACGCATGCCCGTCCCGTAGGCACCATGTACCGGGTAAGTGCCGAATTTCTTAATTACATCGGCTCTCCCATCGCCATCATTGTCCCGCAGTACGGCATTTCCCCCGGCCT
>JAGQXH010000380.1 GCA_020436695.1 Lewinella sp.
TTATATTTCCTTAAGCACTGATTTTATGACAATACAATACCTTTGTGGCTTTCCATACAACCTTCAAGCGTTTATTGGAATCTTTTAAGATCAACAAGTGAAAATTTGCACTCATGAAGAAGATATTGCTAGCATCCGTTTTCCTATTTACAATTTTGGGTACCAGCCTGGCCCAGGACAAATATGGTCACTGTAATTTTGGTTCTCTGGTAAGCATGCTGCCGGGTACTAAAGCAGCAGACACCGAACTGGCCGCTTACCGCGATCAACTGGTGAAGAAGGGAGAAGACATGGCCACTGCTTTCCAACAAAAAGTAACTCAATACTACCAGGATTCGCAATCCGGTGAACATACGCCCAAAACATTAGGGGAGCGGGAACAGGCGCTGCAACAGGAACAACAAACCATTCTTGCCTACGAGCAGGAGGTACAACAAAAGGTAGCTGAAAAGCGGGATACACTGCTGGAACCGCTGGTCACCCAGGTTCAGGAAGCTATAGCCAAGGTGGCGAAAGCCAATGGCTATGTAATGATCTTTGATACCAGCGCCTTTAACGTAGTGTTGTTTGCCGAGGAATCGGCAGATATTACAGACATGGTAAAAGCAGAACTGGGGTTGCAGTAGTCTCAGCTCTTTAATTGTCGTTGCAAACGCAGCGCATGATCCACTCCCATCCGGTCAATGAGGCCGGTAAGGCGTCCGTACCGATTGCAAACGGGCAATACACTTTGCCCGCTCTTTTGCATGCGCAGCATTGCTGCTTTCATGGATTCGTCTTCGAATACATAGTCGTACTCTTTACCGGCCCACTGTTCTACCTTATGATCCAGGCGGTTGTTTTTGGCCGTTTTCAGGATCGTCTCTTCACTCAAAACGGCCTGTAGATTCTGCCAGTGGTCAAATACCAGAAAATTATGCTCTTTGTCCTGTCTGAGCAGTTGAAATGCACGGGCCATCTCGTCTTTGGGATAAAGACGTGAAAATTGCCGACGCATGGCATCTTTTACGCTAAGGCGCTCCAGCAATTGTTCTTCCCGTGCCGAGCGGTACTCCACAGTGGCATTAAAATATACGAATACGCCGATAATTCCGGCCGCCCAGTTACCGTATTCCCAGGCAGTAGCCAGGAGGATGACCGCGAATACCTGCCCGAGAAAAGTTGCGATCCTGGTAGCCCGGATACGGGCCAGACGCAGAGACAGAAAAGCACGCAAGATCCGTCCACCGTCCATTGGAAACGCCGGCAGCAGATTGAACAGGGCCACAATGAGGTTTAAGGCAACCAGGCCGAAAATGAACCATTCCCAGGGTAGGATATGGCGGGCAAAAAAATTGCCGTCCTGCTGAATAATAAATCCGAAGATCTGACGAAATTTTTCGTGAGAGAGCAGCAAAAGCAGTGGTGCAAAAAACACCGCGAGGCCGACATTAACCATAGGGCCGGCCAGTGCCACCCACAATTCCTGCTTCGGTTTTTCGGGCAGACGTTCCAATACAGCCAGTCCGCCAATGGGCAGGAGCATGATGTTCCTGGTTTTCACGCCGTAACGCCGGGCGGTAAGGGCATGACCAAGTTCGTGCAATACCACACAAAAGAACAGAACGAAGACCGAAAGCGCCGTCCAGCCCAGGCTATGCCAATCCCAATAACCCTTCCGGCTCAGTACGATATACACAATCCAGCCGAGGATCAGGAAAAAACTCCAGTGCAATTGAATAGGAATGCCGAACAGGCGCGCTATTTGAATTGAGCCTTTCATATTAACTGCAAAGATGCAGGAAAAATCAATATTGGTGGGTATATTAATTGTAGTCGTAAGTCAGGAAGTCGGTTAGTCGTAAGTCTGCCATATTTCCTACAGGCAGACTTACGACTTCAAGATAGCGGTCAAACTTCAATATAGGGATTTCCCTTTTCCACGCTTCGGGAGATTACAATGCGCTGCACTTCCGAAGTCCCTTCATAGATCTGGGTGATCTTCGCATCGCGCATCAGTCTTTCCACGTGGTATTCTTTCACAAAGCCGTATCCACCGTGAATCTGCACCGCTTCTACCGTATGGCGCATGGCTACCTCCGAAGCGTATAGTTTGGCCATCGAGCTGGCCCGGTCGTAATTTTTGCCCTGGTCTTTCAGCCAGGCCGCACGGTAAACCATCATTTTTGCCGCTTCGATCTCGGTGATCATATCGGCCAGTTTAAAAGCGATGGACTGATGATTAATGATGGGCTTACCGAAAGCACTCCGTTCCTGTGCGTAGGCCAGTGCCAGTTCGTAAGCACCGCCGGCAATACCCAGTGCCTGCGCAGCGATCCCGATCCGCCCTCCGGAAAGCGTCTTCATAGCGAAGGTGAAACCAAAACCGTCTTCACCGATGCGATTTTCTTTCGGCACTTTCACATCGGTATACATAATGGTATGGGTATCGGAAGAGCGAATGCCCAGTTTATCTTCTTTCGCCCCAATGGCCACGCCATCCCAACCCGTCTCGACCAGAAAGGCATTTATCCCGTGGTGACCTTTTTCTGCATCCGTCTGAGCAATAACAATATGCAGCTTTGAGGAGCCGCCGTTAGTGATCCAGTTCTTCGTTCCGTTGAGTAAATAATGATCTCCCATATCTATGGCTGTGGTCCGCTGGCTGGTAGCGTCACTACCCGCTTCCGGCTCCGACAGACAAAATGAGCCGATCCATTCGCCGGTGGCCAGGCGGGGCAGATATTGCTGTTTCTGTTCTTCCGTACCGTAGGTTTCTATTCCCCAGCATACCAGAGAATTATTGACCGACATCAGCACTGAGCAGGAATTATCCACTTTGGAGATCTCTTCCATCGCCAATACGTAGGAAAGCGTATCCATACCACCACCGCCATAGTCCGGGTCAACCATCATTCCCAGAAAACCCAGTTCGCCCATTGCCCGCACTTCTTCGGCAGGAAAAAGCATTTTGCTATCTCGTTCGATCACACCGGGTTTTAATTGTTTTTGGGCAAATTCCCGGGCCGCTTCCTGCACGGCCAGTTGCTCTTCGGTTAGGTTAAAATCCATATTGGTTTTACTTGTAAGTTTATTGTTTAGCGAATTTCCGCTAAATTACAATATTTGCTGCTGGAAGCATAGCTTAAATGTATAGTTCCATTCCTCACATCGAATGGTTAATTTGTGGATTAAAGGTAAAAACATCAATATGACCTTTGAGGAAAGTGGTCTGCGATTTTCATTTGCTTCCAACTGGGTGGTCAAAAAATACGACGAGCACCCCTATTTCCGCGCGTTGAGTGGGAATGGACTCAAAGGCGTTGATTTTATCGCCATCCGGGATCAACGCGAACTGATCTTCATTGAAGTGAAAAATTATCGTACCCGCTACAATGCTAAAATGAATGTGTCTTTTGATGTGAATGTGAAACCGGCACCGGAACTGGCTTTTGAACTGAAAAGAAAACTGGAAGATACACTGCTGGCTATTGATGCAGTGCTACAATATTACCATCGTAGTTGGTGGTTCCGTCGCTTCCGGGGCATGTGGATGCGCTGGCCTTTTTTACAACACAACCGGGCATTTTGGACTTTGGCCGACTCATTGGTACAGTATCATTTACACTACGTGGTCTGGTTGGCTTTGGATAGGGACGATCCGGAAGATTATGAGGAACAGTTAATTGCCGAATTAGCAAAATTCGATCTGCATATTTTGGATCAAATGAGTGTCACCAATACATCAGAGCATATTTTTAAAGAAGAGGTGATCGTCAAGTTATTAGAGTGACCATCTTATTTCCTTATGAGAGTGATATGTAGGGTCGCTGACTTATACCGTCCCGACCCTACATATTATGTGCGACTTTTCCTTTATTTTTTAAAACCTTAATGAGTCATCCTTAAAGGTTCGAACGTAAGCCGATGAGCCAATTCAAAGACCGGCCGGGGAACCGAAAAACAAGTACTGCTCAATAAATTATTCAGATCATTTTGTCTCCGATCTAAATCGCCAAAGTGCCGGACTGTAGGACTACCTGTTGGCCTGTTGGCTGCATCAGTCACATCAATACCGGTGAGAAAGCCCGACAGACCGGCTTCAATACCAAATGGTCTCGGCGATATATGAGTAAAAGATGTAAGTGTTTCCCTCGCATGGCAACCGCTACAGGTATTCAGGGAGAATACATGACGTGCAAGATCGCTATTGATGAACATAGGGCCCGATAGATCTCTGCCGTTCCAATGATGGCTAGTGCCGTTGAGAGTAGGAGCTCTTCCCCCCAGTAGACCAGATGGAATATCATACTTATTATTTTCAACAGCTATGGTATTACTATTGATGAATGATACGAGTGCCGTTATATCCGGTACCGCATTAGCACCTACCGCGCCATTATGTCGGTTTTTGGGTTCTTTTTTGACAGTCGTGAGTTCTAGAGCACCTCCATTCGTTAAATTAAATTCCCGAAGCTCCCAGTCGTCGAACAGCGTCAATAATTCATTGGTTCTGAGTTGATTGAGAGAACTCTGATTCGGTTTCCCAGGATTTGTACCGGATAAAGTAAATTGATCAGTGATGTTTTGTAAAGCTGTATTAAAGGCCGGATCACCCAATACCAGACCATCCAAGGCATCCCATTCTTGAGCAAAAGTCTTGATCTCTATACAATTTTGCTTATTGATCCCATATTCGAAGATTACCGTAAACCGAAGGCTATTGCAGTCATCATCCAAACCTCCGAATACGAACCTCCCTTCACCAGCATCACTAAAACCGTATCCGGAATTCCCCCGCAGATCGAGCCGGTTCACAATAGCCAACAGCTTGAAGGGCGCTAATTCCATGCGAAGTTGTCCGGCGGGAGCTCCGGCAACCGCACTGGCATTCAACCAGGGCGTAATGATCTGATTCTGGAAATCGCGAATCGATAATGGGTCACCGTTTACCACTTGAGATACCGTCCAGGTATTCAGCCAATCCAATACAAAAGCGGATACCTGCGCATCACTGGCAATAGCACCCGAATTAGGAGAGGCCAATTGACGCATCAGTTCGCCGAAGGTCCATACTCCGTTCGGATTTCCGGAACCGGTACAGGGATTGAAAGTCCGGGTATTGTCCTCCACAACTCCCAGATCAGTGATCATGAGTGTTTTACCCGGATCAGATGTGCCTGGAAACAGCAAGAACAGATCCTTGGGGATACGCACGGGCCCTCCCTGGGATAATATTAATGCATTAAATCCTTCGATATTCCCCTTTTCAACCGGCCGGATACTCCGATTACTGAAAATCGGTAGCGTGTCAGTAGTTAAAGCCAGCTTTTGCCGGTTAGACAGTTCGGTCACGATCTGATCGGGGTCATCTTTCAGGAAGATCGAAAATCGATTGTCGCCAGCTTCCTGGTCAGCTCCCTGGCCATCGTCTCTAAGGACTACTTTCTCTTCATTCAGGAGGAGAGCCAGGTAGCGCTCTTGTAATTCACCTTCATTGAAGGTGGCAATAAATCGAATGTTCTCACCGCCCTCTAAGGGTTCATCCAGGATCTCAATCTGAATGTCAGATGCAATAGGAGGAGATTGCTCAAAAGACGGACGGATAGGGGTTCGCTGTACCAACTCCTCGTTGCTGGGGTCGGCAGTATCCGGATTATTGTCCTTGCATGTGGTAAATAGGAATAGAGAAAAAGAGAACAATAGCAAAAGAAAGACATTCTTCGCATTCATGATAACTTGGGTTTAGTAAATATTTCTGTTTAGTTCTATCAGACGTTATACAGTAGAAAGGAAATAAACTTGAGAGAAGAATAAATAATAATCAGTAAGATATATCAGATATTTATTGATATATCTTCTGTTGACGCTGTGTTTGATTCCCTTCAGGCTGTTTAACACCTTCAGAGACGAAATTATTAATAATATATAATAGTTGCAAGTCCGGCAAACCTATCTAGAGATCAAACCCAATATCCCGCCGGTTATATTTACCCTCATACTCAACCTTCTCCGCGTTGGCCAGTGAGGTCTTGATCGCATCCTGAAAATGATCGCCGTAGGACGTAATGGCCAGTACCCGGCCGCCATTGGTCACTACCTGCCCATTATCACTTTTTGTGCCGGCATGAAAAACCATGCTGCCATTCACGGCGTCCAGCCCGGTAATGGGTTTGCCTTTTTCGTAGCTGCCTGGATACCCTCCGGATACGAGGATAATGGTGGCTGCCGCCCGCTCATCGGTCTCAATTTCCATTTCATCCAGACGCCCCTGAGCAGCTGCGGCACAAAGTGCGACCAGATCTGTATTTAGGCGGGCAAAAACCGACTGGGTTTCCGGATCGCCCATCCGGCAGTTGTATTCAATGACATATGGGTCTCCTTCCACTTCGATCAAACCCAGGAAAATGAATCCGCAATAGTCCATTTCCCGCTCCTGTATCCCACGAATGGTAGGTTTGATGATGCGGCTTTCCACCTTGCGCATCATCTCTTTATCCACGAACGGGACGGGAGAGACAGAGCCCATCCCACCGGTATTAGGGCCGGTATCTCCTTCACCGATCCGCTTATAATCCTTGGCAACCGGGAGTATTTTATAGCTTTTCCCATCGGTCAGTACGAAAACGGAGAATTCGATCCCTTTCAGGAATTGCTCAATGACTACTTTTTCGCTGGCCGCACCGAATTTGCCGGCCAACATCTCCTGCAATTCCTGCTGTGCATCGGAAATATTGTCCAGGATCACTACCCCTTTTCCCGCAGCCAGTCCGTCGGCCTTTAAAACGATCGGCGGTTGTTGCCGGCTGACGTAATCCAGTCCTGCCCGCAGATCTTTAGGAGTAAATTCCTCGTAAGCAGCTGTTGGTATGACGAACTCCCGCATAAATTCCTTGGCAAAGGCCTTGCTACCTTCCAGTAGAGCTGCGTGTCCGTCCGGGCCAACGATCAATACATTTTGCAGACTTTCATCCTTCCGGAAAAAATCCACAATACCCCGTACCAGCGGTTCTTCCGGTCCTACCACAACCATATCGATCGCATACTCAAGGACAGCTTGTTTCACTGCCGGAAAATTATTCGGATCGATTGCCAGGTTTGTGCCGTGCTGCCCCGTACCTGCATTTCCAGGAGCAATAAAAAGTGCTTTGCAAAGCGGACTTTGCCGGAATTTCCAGGCGAAGGCATGTTCACGGCCTCCACTACCAAGTAATAAAATGCGCATGGATAGAAAAGGTTAGTTCTTGTGTCGGTTGCCAGTCGTCAGATACCGGCTTAACCGGCAACAGATCAACCGGTAACTGGCTTTATGCCGCTTTCAGCTGAGTCAGTCGAGATCTGCTCAGTTTTTCTTCTGCATATTCTTTGGTGACGATCAGTTCCTTAATATCCTTCTGGGAAGGTAATTCAAACATGGCATCGGTCATTATCGCTTCACAAATGGACCGAAGGCCGCGGGCACCCAAACCAAAATCGAGGGCTTTTTCGGCAATGAAGCCAATGGCTTCTTCCGTGATGGTTAATTCCACACCTTCCAGTTCAAACAACATGCTGTACTGCTTCACCAGGGAGTTTTTGGGCTCCGTCAGAATATTCCTCATGGCGTCGAGATCCAGCGGATCCAGATAAGTCAGTACAGGCAGGCGACCGATTAGCTCCGGTATTAGTCCGTAACGTTTCAGATCCTGATGATTAATGTATTGCAGGAGATTTTCCTTATCGATCTGGTCATTGCCTTTTTCCTCTGATTTAAAACCAATAACCTGCGTATTCACCCGACGGGCAATGATCTTTTCCACACCATCGAAAGCACCACCGCAAATGAACAGGATATTATGGGTATTGATCTTGACCAGTTTCTGCTCCGGATGCTTACGGCCACCCTGCGGCGGCACATTTACTTCCGTTCCCTCCAACATCTTGAGCATAGCCTGTTGTACCCCTTCACCGGATACATCGCGGGTAATGGAGGGATTATCGCTCTTACGGGCGATCTTATCGATCTCGTCGATATAGACGATACCTTTTTCGGCAGCGGCCACATCGTAATTGCACACCTGAAGCAGGCGGCTCAATATGCTTTCCACATCCTCTCCCACATAACCGGCTTCGGTAAAGACCGTAGCATCCACAATGGCAAATGGCACATTGAGAAATTTG
>JAGQXH010000381.1 GCA_020436695.1 Lewinella sp.
GGTCAAGGGTTTTAAAAAAGCGGTCGATCAGGCCGGCTATCAGGAAAGTCAGGAAGCACTCAATGCCCTACCCATGGTCGATTATGAGGCGGTCATGGAAGAAAAACTGCAGTTGGCCCGGCGGATATTCGGACAGGAAAAGGAGAGTTTTCTCAAGGATAAAGACGTCAAAAAATTCATCAAGGATCACGGCCACTGGCTCAAACCTTATGCCCTTTTTTGCACATTACGCGACCGCCACGGTAACGTGGATTTCCACACCTGGGGCCAAGATGCGGTGTTCACCGAAAAGCGGCTCAAGGCTGCCACCCGGGCGAACAGTGCGGAATTTGACGATATTGCCTTCTATTATTTCCTGCAATATCAATTGGATCAGCAACTGCTGGAAGTGGCCACTTACGCCCGTGAACACGGCATCGTAATGAAAGGCGACATTCCCATCGGCATTTACCGCAATAGTGTGGACGCCTGGACGCAGCCGCATCTTTATCATATGGACAGCCAGTCGGGAGCTCCGCCCGATCCGTTCTCCGATCTGGGGCAAAACTGGGGATTCCCCACCTACAACTGGCCTGAAATGGCCAAAGACGGCTATAGCTGGTGGCAGAACCGCCTGCGTACTCTGTCGCGCTACTTCGACGCCTTCCGCATCGATCACATCCTGGGTTTCTTCCGCATCTGGCAGATCCCCTACGAGCAGATCCAGGGCACCCTGGGCTATTTCAACCCTGCTTTGCCGGTGACACTTCAGGAGTTGCAGGACTGCGGCATTGCCTTTGACCGGGATCGTTTCTGTGCTCCCTTCATTACCGAAAGCATTGTACGGGAACTATTCGGCGATCAGGCTGACACGGTCATCGACCGCTTTCTGGAACCGGCTAAGGGTGATGAACAACTTCAGTTTAAGCCTGAATTCGACACCCAGCGCAAGGTTTCGCATGCTTTAAAGGGCTCCGCGCAGGAAGCACTGAAGAAGAAATTGTTTGGTCTGCACAGCAATGTGCTCTTCATTGAAGATCCCAAAGCACCGGGCGAAGCTTTCCACCCACGCATCGATCTGCAGAAAACAACATCCTACCAACATCTGGACGGTCATCTGCAAGGGCAACTCAACGAGCTCTACAACGACTACTTCTACCACCGCCAGGAAGACTTCTGGCGCGAACAGGCCATGACCAAGCTGCCGGCCATCAAAGCGGCCACTGATATGCTCATCTGTGGTGAAGACCTGGGCATGATCCCCGCCTGCGTACCCGATGTGATGCGCGAACTGGATCTGCTCACACTGGAGATCCAGCGCATGTCGAAAAATCCGAAGACGGAGTTCCTGCAGGCGGTGGATATTCCGTATTTCTCGGTGTGCAGTCCGTCTACACACGACATGTCACCCATCCGTTTCTGGTGGGAGGAAAGCGACCGGGACTATATCAGCCGCTTTTACCGGCAGGAACTGAACTTCGGCGGAGAGCCGCCGCTCACCTGCGAACCTTATATTTCGGAAAAAGTCATCCTTCAGCATCTGCAATTCCCCAGTATGTGGGCCGTATTCCCCATCCAGGACCTCCTGGGCATGGACGGCGAACTGCGCAATCCCATTCCGGAAACGGAACGGATCAATGTGCCGGCCAATCCGGAGCACTACTGGCGCTACCGGCTGCATTTGCCGTTGGAAAAGCTGGTGGCAGCGGATGGGTTCAATGTGCACATACAGGAGTTGCTCAGTAACACCGGAAGGGCATTGTGACCGTTTTATACATAAAACTGCTCATAAAGGAGCTCATAAAAAATGAAGCTCATACTCAGATCCATCTCCTCCTTGAAGTAGAATTCCTCCCGGAGCTTTTATCCATATTTTACTTTTCGGAAAAACAGCAAAAGCGACCAATTTATCCTTAAGATCAAGATCGAACCGGATCTGTATTTGGTCATCCAGCAGAAAAAAAAGTGATCGATTGCCACTGCCGCCATGATAAATCCAAGCCCGGTCTCTTGATTGTGGACCAATTAGTAACTCAAGGCCCGTGAGATCCGTCCCAGTCGACAATTCTTTAAGCAAATATTCTGTCCAAAGCCGGAGGGCTGATCTCAATTCCGTATCCGATATTTCCTGTTTATTACTCATGAGCAGGTAGAATGATCATTTGTTTAACGGGTGGATACTTTATCACAATCGCAGCAGAAAGTGACCTGTACAATTTCTCTATCTGAAAGCTTAGTATGTGGATAAGCTGTATACAGACTCGCCCAGGGATCTCTGATATCTTTTACTTTCACCCTCTGATCCATTTTGGACTCCCATGCCTTCGGCAGGCTCGAACAATCTCTACCAATCATATGAAAATCACTATTGTAAATCTGAACATTGGTGCCCTTGATCATACCGATCGGCCATCGATATAAAAAGGCCATAATTTCTCGTTCTCCTGCATAACATCTTGTCGAATTAACGCTTACCCCACTCGAATCCACAAAGCTACAACCATTGGGAACAAAATATCGGGCTGCGTCCCAATCGCCTGTAAATTGTGAATTATACTTCTTACCATCGGAAGCCTCCAGTCCCATGTGCGGCCAATTAACCCATTCAGTCCGGTTACACAGAGACACGCCCGCACAATTCTGACTCGTACCTTGGGTGCCGGGAATATCCGTTCCGCCCGGTTTTTGGGTTTTGGATAGAGCCCCCGTACTGGTCCGCAGCGGCCTGCCTGCATACATAAAACACTGGTCGTCTGTGCCTTCCAGGACACCTCTCTGAATAAGTCCAGTTGCACGTGAAGTATTGATCCGCTGGCCTTTTCCGGGAGCAACTGCATTTTGCTGTACTACATGGGTCAATTCGTGCCCCAGCAGTTTTTTACCTTTCCGGGTATCCGGATGATATTGCCCCCGATTGAAATATATATCATTTCCATGGGTAAAGGCCCTTGCATTCAATCCCTGATTCATCCTTGCGGCCTGTTCTCCCGTATGTATCCGTACCGCGCCAAAATCCATGCCGAAAGCCCGGCTCATATCTCTATTGACAGCCGGAGATAAAGGACGACCTCCGCCTTTACTCCCGCTGAGCTGCGCTCCCAGGGCCGGCGTAGGCACCACCTGCCCGCTTTCCCCTTTCGTCATCAACGGCTTTCGCCTGATCTTTTCCTCTTCTTCACAGGCCGCACACTTGGCCTGAACAGGCGGCACCGAAAGAGCATTGGTCAGTAGGCCGACTGTGGCCGAGGGACTGTTCACCAGACGATCAGCCACCGCATCGGCCTCCTTCTCATATTTATCATTGGGATTGCCGATAACCAGTTTGGGTTGAATGGGGAAAGACGAGAATCTCAGCGGTTGCAACCTGTCGTCAGACAAAGCATGTAAGCTCTCCGGCTTTAATGCTTGATCATTTACCATTTGACCTTGCCTGCTGTGAGGTATCAAGTTAGCAGACTTCATTTCTGCCTGGTGCTTAACCATACTTTGCATTACCTGATATTTAATTGCTATAAATTGTGCTATCTAATCGGCGGCATGATCCGATCCGTACAATCATCACAACCCGTTTTGATGGAAAGCCGGCGACGGGCCGGGCCAACTGAAGAACAAAGTGAAGTAGAAGTAAGGGGTAAAGGCAAACCAAATCCTAAATTAATACCTGCTGTATCTTCCGGACTATCCCAGGTAGCTCTCGGATGAGCCGAGGTTCTTCTGGTGTCGGTCAATTCCGCAAATTGCGAGCCCAACTGTAAGGTCAACAAACTCCAGCCGGCAAATCTTCCGATGAGGGCATAGAACAGATTACCCGGCAGATCCGATTCATAACAATTCTCCCTTGCACTACCCGGACAGAAGGTAATAACGCCCACTTCTTTCGGCACACATCCGTCATCAGGACAGTGCGCCGATCTCGGATGGTTCATAACGTGCGCTTTAAAATCAAATTTGGCACCGTGATCTACCAGGGATTTCCACTTCAGGGCCGCCAACCCAACCAGGGCCGTCGCTGCGCTGATAGAACCTCCGAAGGGAGAAATGAGAATCGAAGGGCTTCTGGCGGCAACAGAGACCCTGCTGGCCGATACACTACCAGCCGCTACTTGCGAGTTAATGGTAGGATTCCGGGCAGGTGCACCGGATCCCAACAAATTTAATCTCAGTTCCTGCGCCAACAAAGCGCTAAGTGCCCCGGCTTCCGCCAGAGTTTGGGCGCTAATGGAAGAGGTAATGCCCAGGACGGTATTGGCCATTCGGAGTAACCTTCTGATGGAAAGCACATCGGGGTCCCGCATGGCGGCATTCACTTGCCGGACAAACCAGGCGGTAACATCGGGGCCGCATTTTGGTCTTTCCCGCTCGGTTGGTCGTTCTGGCGGAGCAGCTTGCCGGGTGACAACAACACTTCGCCAATGGTCGCGATTCCCGGGAGTAGCCCCATGCATAAACACCCGAACAGTAGCAGTAACGCCTCGCCGCGCCAATTCCTCCAAGACCACCCTTTTCGCATTTAGCGCCCGGGCACAAGAAAGCAGCATATTATAATCAGGATCTCCCTCAATACTGGCATAACCGTGTATTTCAACCGTTTCTCCAGATTGTATAGTCCGCGCATCCATGCGTAAGTCCAACTCATTGCCGCGTTGAAAATCATCACAATTTACAACAAACAGATAGCGGGGCCCATCAACATCTTCCTCTGATTCCAAACACCCTGTAGCTCCACTAACCGCACTATCTCCGCAAGCTCGCTGAATATGGTTGCTCAGCCCATGATCTTGCTGGACCACATGCGTCAATTCATGCCCAAGCAGTCTTTTGCCTTCCGAAGTGCCCGGGCTGTACTCGCCACGATTGAAGTAAATATCTTTCCCATAAGTGAAGGCCCGTGCACTAAGACTTTGGTTCATCCCTTCGGCCTGCGGGCCCGTATGAATACGCACAGCACTAAAATCAGCCCCAAAAGCCTGGCTCATAAAGCTGTTAGTTGTAGCCGGCAGGGGTTGACCATCGCCCTGGCGCTGTCGAAGCCGGTTACTGATCGACGATGCCTGAAGCATAGAGATATTTCCTTCCGAATTCCTCCCCAATGGTTGACGCCGGATCTTTTCATCCTCTTTTTCACAAGCCGAACATTTGGTTTGCACCATCAATCCCGAATTACTCATGTTATTCACTTCCCCTGACGGCACGGGCATACACATGATCCGGTCGGCCATTGTATCGGCTTCCCGCTCGTATCGATCATTGGGTTGCCCGATCTTTAGTTTGGCCTGGATAGGGTAAGTGGAAAAATGCATCCGAGAAAGGCTGATGCCGTATACGGATGATGTTGCACCATCAGGCCATGATAATTGCGGGGCATCGCCAACTGACCGCACTGACTGTTTCCTAACAGCTGATGATACTGGTTGGTCTCCCTTCGTAGATGCTAATTGTTTTGCAATACTTTGCATTTTCTCAATTTACGATGAAATGAGTTAGGATCAAAACGCTGATCCCGCTACTTAACACCCACATTTAAGGTCAATAGCAAACCGTCCGAGTTTTTCATCTCTTTACCAAAGGTACTGATCAATACCTCACCCTCCTCGCTTAGGAATAGCCCGGAGGGAGCATCCAAGCCGATGAGCAGGGGGAATATCAGTTCCGGCTTATTCTTATCAAAAACCAACAAACGTCCGGTTCCCGCCTGACCAAAGGCACCAAATTCCAGTAATAACAGCAAATGGTCGTTGATCACTTCCACTTCCGTCAGATTTTCAAAACCTTCAGCTATCGTTTCCGGCTTGATACTTCCGGCCAACGGATCCCACCTGATTAGAGATCCATCTTTTTGTCCGGAACCCGTTACAGCAGCATAGATGAACCCATCATCCGGGTTTTCCGCCATACCAGCTATACCCGTGCTAACCTCAAATATCTGCTGAAGAGGTGAAGCGGTAATGACATCTAGTGGCCCCTGATAAGCCGATTTTGTCCCACCCGAAGCCACCAGGATGCTTCCTCCTGACGCGATTAACACATCAAAAGGATTATGAGGTTCGGTCAGGATCAGTTCGATTTTCTTACCCGAAGAAACGGAGGTGGGAAATTCATCCACATCAAACATAAACAGATGCCCCACATCCTGAGCTGCGGTAGTAAAGAGTGTTCTACTTCTTGGTTCATAGGCCATTCCCAGAACACTAATCGAATAACCCGCATAATTATCCTGGCCAAATCCCTCAATAACCGGAACCAGTTGATCATTGCGTAATTCGCTAATTACTCCTTTTCCACTTTCCGCAAACAACATTTTATCCCCTATCCGGAATGGAGCAGCCGGGTTATTTAATTCACTTTTCAGTACCTGAAGCGGTGAGGTCACTTCGAGGTAAGGATTTTCAACGATCTCAATATCCTGCAACAGCGGATCTTCTTCATCCTTGCAGGTAGTCAGGAATACAAAAAGTAGGAAACAGAAGAAAATAGCTTTAGTCTGCATGGGTATTTGTTTTTATTACGGACCAGTTCCAGTTCCCGTTGGTGATCCCGTTCCTACCGTTGCCGAACCGGTGGTCCAGGTACAGCCGGCCCCCTGGTGCCTGCCGGTAATAGTATTACAGGTGCAATTAGCCCCCCGCGGAGTTCCCGGAAATGTCGGATATGGACTGGTGCCACTCACCGACAGATCCCGCAAGGGCGTAGAGATCCGGCCGGGAGGAAGAACCGGTTCACTCAAACTGATGTCGCCGTTCATTATACTCCAGGAACCAGTCGCCTGATAATCTATTACCTGAAAACCTCCTCCAAGGTTAACTGTCCCGGACGTCGAACCTCCAAAACAAGGCAGGCTGGCATTTAGACGTAGTCTTTGGGAGATGACATCACCGGGATCACCGGGAATGCCTCCGGGATTATTATCGTCAACACTCAAAGTAAGATTAGCGGATGCATTCGTTGGAGTTGTTCCTGTTTCCTCCAGCCTCAATCCCAACTGACTGGCAGGAATGGGGACGCCATTATTCATGGGGCGGCTCCTACCGGGCGTGATCACACCGGTAGCAATAGCGGAAGCCTGGCCTTCCTGTTCCTGGATAGTGCCCGTTCCACTTGGGTTGGGGATCGTTCCTCCCGTGAAGCGCTTGCCCTGTAACACGGCACTATAATTTACGAACAATGGGAAGGTAGTCGAAGTACCATTATTGCAAACGCAGGGATCTGCGATCAGATCTACTGTGATCCTTGCGGTTTCGTACTGGCATTCTACGCCATCATTATTACCTCTTGAATAGGTTTTTGTAGCAATGATATTTTCACAGCTGGTGGGGAGAAAGCTAGGTTCCTGAGACGACTGCCTTTGGATATGCTCCGCCCCGGTCTGCATGCCGCTTTGCTGTACTACATGTACGAGTTCATGGGCCAGCAAACGCTTCCCTTCTCCGGTATGAGGTTGGTATTGTCCCTGATTAAAATAGATGTCCGATCCATGTGTGAAGGCCTTGGCGTGCACTTCCCGGTTCATTTGTGCCGCCTTGGTATCGGTATGTACCCGAACCCGGCTAAAATCCGATCCCATGGCTCTGCTCATACTTTGGTTGACTGCCTGAGGTAAAGGGTTCCCCCGGTGTTTGGAAGCATGCAGCTTGCCGGCCAGGGCCGGTGAAGCCCCCCCTTCTCCACTGTGCACAAACTTGCGCATCAGCGGGGTTTTCGACAACTGTTCTTCCCGTCCGGCGCGGCATTTCGGACACGAACCGCCACAACTGCAAGACCGCTGTATACCGGGGAAGGCAACACCCGAAGGATGAAAATGCCCTTCCGGTTTATGCATGATCTGACTGGCGATCCGGTCGGCCTCCCGCTCGTATTTATCGCCGGGCCGGTTAACGGTCAATTTTGTCTGGATGGAAAAAGCGGAGGGGTAATTGGTACCGGCTTCCTGATCTGTAGAATAGTTCAGGCCGGGAGAAGATGGCTCCAACCGGCTTTCCCCGACACGATTATTTTTGCGATCCCCTGGTCGCATTGAATCGTTGGTTCCCTTTGATTGTTTTTTTTGTGCAATCATACTGGTCATAATCAGATCAATTTCCCGAATAATCCAAATTGGCAAAGCTCCCGATAACGAACAATTACTTAACCGCCACCTTAATACTCAGCGAT
>JAGQXH010000382.1 GCA_020436695.1 Lewinella sp.
GAACCTGGGGCAGGTAAATGAAAGTGCGCACATCAGATTCAACGGTGAAACATACGGCTCGTTGTTGGGACCGGATTATCAACTAGTCATTCCCAATGATAAATTCCTGGACAGTAATACTTTCGAGATCGAAGTGTCTAATCTAATGGCCAACCGCATTTCGGATATGGACAAAAGAGGCATTTTCTGGAAGAAATTCTACAATGTCAATTTCCCACCGCGCCGGGCTGAGAACCGGGGAAAAAATGGCTTGTTTGATGCTTCCGGCTGGGAACCGCTGCCTTCCGGGTTGAGTGGGCCGGTGACCTTGACGCCGCTGAAAGTGGTGAACAGGCGTTAGATTTCAGAAGAGCAGAAACAGAATGGAGCGGAATAGATTTCCGCTCCTACAGTCCTATCTTCAGGCCACAAAACGAAATAACCGATGACCATTAACAGATGTGGTAAGCTCGCCGGCTTACTGGCTTTTTTGTTCCTTCCCCTGTGCTTGTCTGCTCAGATCGACCGGCATGCCCTGGTAACCCGAAACAATGTAAACCTGAATGCAGTCGATACCCTCGGCTCCCTATCCGTCGGTAACGGTGAATTTGCCTTCACCGTGGATGTGACCGGCCTGCAAACCTTTCCGGAGGTATACGAGAACGGCGTACCGCTGGGCACCCAGTCGCAATGGGGCTGGCACAGTTTTCCCAACACTGGGGATTATGTGCTCGAGGATGTGCTCCAGGAATTCGAGACCTGCAACGACCACCACTTTACCGTAGCCACCCAGCACAAGGACAGCAGCCGGGCGCAGGATGCCACCGAGTGGCTCCGTGTCAATCCGCATCGTTTGCATCTGGGGCTGATCGGGTTGACCCTGATCAAAGAAGACGGAACGGAAGCGGACATTGATGCCCTGAACAACATCGACCAGCAACTGGACCTGTGGTCCGGAAAGATCACCAGTCGTTACGAACTGGAGGGCATTCCTGTATTGGTGGAGCTACTGGCGCATCAGGAAGATGATCTCATTTCTTTTCGGATCGAGTCAGACCTGATCCCGGCGGGCCGATTAAAAGTGGAATTGCGCTTTCCTTACGGAGCTGACTGTCACGTCTGCCCGGGATACGATTGGGATCATCCCGATCTGCACCGAAGTGAGATCATCGGCCTGCAGACCGGGGCTACCTGGCTCAAAAGAACACTGGATGAAACGACCTATTACGTAGGCATGAACTGGAGCAACCGGGGCAGTCTGTGGAAGGCTGCCCCCCATCAATTCGAATTACAACCCGACCGCGCTTTCCGCGAATTGAAATGTACGGTTTCCTTCAGTCCGGAACAATTATCCGGCAGCCTGCCCACTTTCAATGAAGTAGCTGCCAACAGTACCCAGGCCTGGGTACTGTTCTGGACCAAAGGCGGCGCCATCGATTTTTCCGAATGTACCGATCCGCGTGCACCGGAGTTGGAACGACGTGTGGTCTTATCGCAATATCTAACCAGGATCCAATGCGCCGGTACCTACCCCCCGCAGGAGACCGGCCTGACCAACAATAGCTGGTACGGCAAATTCCATCTGGAAATGCACTGGTGGCACGGCGTGCACTTTGCTCTCTGGAACCGGATCGATCTGCTGGAAAAAAGCATGCAGTGGTACGATGATATCATGGATGAAGCCCGGTCAATAGCCTTGCGACAGGGCTTCAATGGTGTTCGCTGGCCGAAAATGACCGGCCCTTCCGGGCGGAGTAGTCCGTCCGATGTCGGAGAATTTCTCATCTGGCAACAACCGCATCCACTTTACTTTGCCGAATTATTCTACCGGCAGCAGTCGGACCGGGCTACATTGGAACGCTATAAGAATATCGTTTTCGAGACGGCGGATTTTATGGCCTCTTTCGCCCAATTCAATCCACAGGACGGCAAATATCACCTCTGTGCTCCGCTCATTCCGGCCCAGGAGATCTTCAAACCGATGCAGACCAATGACCCGCCCTTTGAGCTGGCCTACTGGCACTATGCGCTCAGTACTGCTCAGCAGTGGCGCACCCGTCTGGAACTGTCTCCCAATAAAGAATGGCAGGAAGTGATCGATAATCTGGTGCCATTGCATCAGGCTGATGGCCTGTACCTTCCCTGCGCCAATGCACTGGATGCCTATACCAACCCGGAAAACCGGGAAGATCATCCGGTGGTGACGGGAGCTTACGGCATGTTGCCGCTGACGCCGCTGCTGCAACCGGAGATCATGGCCAATACCCTGGATGAGATCATGCGGGAATGGGATTGGGAAAGTACCTGGGGCTGGGATTATCCCATGCTGGCCATGAATGCAGCCCGGCTGGGTAAGCCGGAAACGGCCATTGATGCCTTATTTCTGGATGCACAAAAGAATACCTATCTGGTGAATGGTCATAACTATCAGGATGCCCGCCTGCGCATTTACCTACCCGGGAATGGAGGATTACTTACGGCTGTAGCTATGATGGCGGCCGGCTGGGATGGCGCGCCGGAAAAGGCCAATCCGGGTTTTCCGGATAATGGGCAGTGGAAGGTGAAGTGGGAAGGGTTGGTGCGGATGCCGTAAGAAATGGACGTACTTGGAAATGATCAATAGCAACATGAGTCACCCCTGATTTTCAGAATAAGAGCAATATCCTGGTGGAAATCCTTGATTATTGTCGGTTGCCAGTTGCCGGTAACCGGTAACTGGCAGTGATGCTGAAAATGGAAGGTGCAGCTCAAAACTTATACACTGGCATTACCTCCGCCCTCTGGTATAAGGCGCTCCTGCTGCCTCCAGAGCTGCTTCGTATGCCTCCAACTCCTGTAAATAAGCCCGCAGGTCTACCTTAAACTGCGCAAAATCCCGGCTGCCGATCTCGAGATTATCCCGGTAGGTCTTAGTGGGCATCTGTCTGGTACTCCAATGTCCGTAGGCCACTTTACCCACCCGGCCACTGATCGACGGAACGGTTGATTCATTTAATCTTTGGCGGGCCGGATCTCCGAACAACCGCATTTGCAGTGCCGTCCGGTTTTCGTTAAGGGCATCCCATTGAGCAAAATGCCCGGCGGTGGCTTTGGGCGTCTGTGTCAGGGCCGCTTTCAGGTAACGCAACCGCTCTCCCGCTTCGGATAATTTGCGCCCGACAGCGGACACTTCCCGCATCAAAGAACGGGTCTGTTGCTGGAAATCGGCAACTGCCTGAAAATCGGTTCCCTTGCCTGATCCGGGCACCGGTTTCACGGTAAAGCTTTGCAGACTACCCTGTGATTCCAACTGTCCCTGCTGCTCGATGAAAAGCTCCACCGTATACTTGCCCGGTGCCGCTAATGGCCCTTCTGCTTCTCCTGCCCAGGGAGGGATGAAATCCGGTACGGTTAAGTCGATGGGATCCGGGGCTGGAAGCCGGAGATCCCAACTGGTGCGGTGCAGGCCCTTTTTATTGGTGCCTTCCAGCCACCGGATTGGATCTCCACTGTCGTCTCTGACCAACAGTAAAACACGGGGAGCATTTTCATTTGATTCCTCCCGCAACTCTTCCCAACCCGGGAAAGGAATACTGGCATTTTGCTCCCGCAACTTTTTTTCCGTATCCCGGCGCTCCTGTTTGGCCGTTTTGGGCAGATCGTGCAGATAATAGGTGAAGATCGCCCCAAAAGGTGGATTATCGGATACGAAACTGTCAGAGCCCAGCGTAGGCATACCTTTGGCCTGCATGGGTACGGAAGGAATGTACCACCAGGCATCTCTCACCGTGAAAAGGGTATTCGAACCGGATTGTACGGCGGCACTGATGGTTCGGAGTGCAGAATAGTCATCCAGCACATAGAAACCCCGTCCGAAAGAGGCCCCTACCAGATCATTATCTCTCCGGTGTAGTTCTACATCCCGGAAGGGAATAGTGGGCACGCCGGCTTGTAGTTTTACCCAATTCAAACCTTGATTGTAGGAAAAGTACAGCCCAAATTCCGTGCCCATGAATAATAGATTTTCGTCTTCATAATCCTGTTTGATCACCCAGACGATCGTCCCCCTGGGCAGATCACCGGCAATAGATTTCCAGCTCCGACCCCGGTCGGTACTTTTAAAGAGGTAGGGCATATAGTCGCCGAATTTGTGCGCATCCGCAACTGCGAAAAGCGTATTCGGATCATGCCCGGAGGCTTCCAGATCATTGATGAAGGAGCGTTCCGGAACGCCCGGCAGCTTTGCACTCTTTCGCCAGTTTTGCCCTCCGTCTTCGCTGATCTGGATCAAGCCGTCATCGGAGCCGGTATAAAGCAGGCCCTCCACCAGTGGCGATTCCGCGATGGACGTTAGGGTGGCGTATTTCGACATGGCACCGTTGTCGTACAGGTCATCTACGCTCCACACCCGGTCGGTCATCTCCAGCTCGTAACGGTTGGTATTGGTGGTCAGGTCCTGACTGATCGCGGTCCAGGAGTCGCCGCGGTCATCGCTGCGCCAGAGCCGCTGCGAACCGTAATACAGGCGATTGCTCTGGTGAGGACTGACCAGAATGGGACTGTCCCAGTTCCATCGTTCCGGCGCATCACCGGGTGCCGGCTGGGGTTGAATGTCCAACACCTCTTCGCTCTGCCGGTCGTATCGATGCAGCAGCCCTTCCTGAATTTCCATGTAGGCGGTGTTGGGATCTTCCGGGTCGAAAGTGCAGTCATAGCCGTCGGCTCCCAGTGGAACGTACCAGTCCTGGTTGCGTATGCCCTCCACGTTCATAGTACGGGAAGGGCCGATCAGCGTACCCAGGTCCTGTGCACCACCAATGATATTGTAGAAGGGTTCGGTATGGTCCAATCCGATCTTGTAGAACTGTGAGATCGGCAAATTGGGGAAATGGCGCCAGGTATCTCCTTCATCAAAGCTTTCGTAGAGGCCGCCATCGGTACCGGCAATTAAATGTCGGCCGTTCTTCGGATCGATCCATATGGCGTGATTATCACTGTGTTTTTCGCGGCCGGTACCCAGGTAATCAAAACGTTTGCCGCCATCCCGTGATACATGGATAAACACATCCATCTGGTAGATCAGGTCTGCCCGCTCCGGTGAGGCTTCAATTTCCTGATAGTAATGGGGCCCGGTACCACCGGAAATATAGCTGCTGCGTTTTTCCCAACTCTCCCCTTTATCTGCTGACCGGTAAAAACCTTTTTCTTCATCCCCAGCCTCGATCGTGGCGTAGACCAATGCCGGATCAGCCGGCGTAACAGCAAGGCCGATTTTGCCTATGTCCCCTTGCGGCAAGCCGGTTTTCACTTGCCGCCAGGAATCCCCATTATCGGTAGATTTATAGATGCCCGACTTCGGACCTCCAGACAGTAGCGACCAGGTTTTTCGGCGACGCTGGTAGGCAGCGGCGTAAACCATATCAGGATTGGAAGGGTCGAATTCCAGATCAGTAACGCCGGTATTTTCATCGATCTCGAGAACCAGTGTCCAGCTTTTACCACCGTCCCGGGTTTTGTATACACCACGTTCGCCTCCCGCCGACCAAAGCGGACCTTCGGCGGCCACCAGTACCACATTGCTGTTGCGGGGGTCCACCAGGATCTTTCCGATGTGTTCGGATTGGGTCAGTCCCATCCGTTCCCAGGTTTTTCCACCATTTCCACTTCGGTACACGCCGTCGCCCCAACCTACGTGGCGGCCGCTCACATTCTCACCCGTGCCCACCCAGACGATTTCCGGATTGTTGGGATCGATGGTTACCGTCCCTATAGAGTAGGCCGACTGATTATCAAAGACCGGCTCCCAGGTGATGCCGCTATTGATGGTCTTCCACAGGTTGCCGGAACCTGCGGCTACGTACCAGATACTAGGATCGGAAGGGCTCACTGCAATATCGGCAATGCGTCCACCCATTACGGCCGGGCCAATGCTTCGCAGCCGGAGGCCAGCTACTGCTTCGGTGATGGCGGCTTGATTACTCGTTTGTGCAAAGGATTGAACTTCCGGAAATATTACAAAGAAGATCAACGACAATATTGCGGAAAGTGGATACTTGAGCATGAGAATAGACGTTGAGATTAGATAGTATGCTTTTTTCCACACCTAATGTAATTATTCCCGGGAAGGAAAACACGCTCATTCAATTTTTTTCGCCTGCATCTCCATATTTTGAACCAGGGTAAGCCCACTAACATCACCATTGGTATTCATATCAAAGATCAATTTGATGTCGGTGTCTACGGCAAAGAATTTATCTTTTTCAAAAGGCCGTATTTCCTTTTTATCCGGCCCGACCTGACCGTATATTTTATCATCCGAGCGAGTTACTTCCAGGGTGAAAGCACCGGGGAACTGATATTTGCCGAGGAATTTTTCAACATTCTGACTACTCATGGATATGGATTGAAAAGCCGTAGGAATGTCTGCCACCCGTCTCCATTGGGTGGGTAGGCCGGTCGATTCCATGGTAAATATAATGTTCTTCTCTGCCGCCTCACCGGAAAAGGTCAAAAAAGTAAGGCTCTCCCCAATGGTGAATTGCCCGTCAGCTACAGCTAACAGAGGCACTTTGCTCCCTCCTTTATCATGGTACATCAGCTGGCCATCCTGGAAAGTGATATATTTTTCATGTCCTTCGGGTGATTGATAGATTCCCTGGAAGGCCATCAATTCCTGTTGGGAGAGTTGCACCGACTGGTTTTCATAAGGCTTACCCAGCATTACGGCGGCCATTTTGGAAGCTGGTTCTTCAATGTCCACATGGCAATCGCAGTTGGAAAAAAGGGCCACGAATATCTGCTGCACCGGGAGATAAATGACAAAAGTGACAAATCCATTAATGATACCATCGTGTTTAATGGAAGGCGCTCCCTGGATACTGCCGATACGCCAGCCGTATCCGTAAGGGATTGGCCGTCCGTTTTTCAGCAAAAAGGCGCGGTGTGCGCGCTCCAAACTGGCTTCCTGGAGCACTTTGTGGTCAAAAATAGCCTGATACCAGGTTAACTGGTCGTCTACAGATGAAAGTAGGCCACCCGCAGCATAGGGCAGTTTCATATCCAGGTCTGCAGCTTCGGAATAATGCCCATTTCTTTTTGAATAGCCCTGTATATGTGTGGTTTGCGGAGTGGCATAGCTGGTTTGCTGCATACCCAGCGGCGTGAAAAAGGTTTGCTGTAAATAGTTTGCGAAGGGAAGCCCCGAAACCGATTCTATGATATATCCCAAGAGATTATAGCCTAAATTAGAATACATAAACTGTTCGCCCGGCTGAAAGGCCAACGGTTCATTTTTGAAAATATCGATGAGCTGTTCCGGACTCAGATCGGTTTGTTCAACTGCTTTCTCCCAATTGGCGATTTGAGTGTAGTTCTTTATGCCGGAGGTATGCGTCAATAGGTTTTCAATACTGATCGGTGCTCCACCTGGAAGAAAATCACCGATATACCGGCGGATATCATCCTGAAGAGAGAGCTTGTTTTCTTCTGCCAGTTTCAAAATGGCAGTTGCGGTAAATTGCTTGGTAAGTGATCCGATCCTGAATATCTGTTCCGACTGCATGGGCGTATTAAATTCCAGGTTGGACATACCCCTCGATTTCCGGAATAGGATTTTTCCTTCTTTTGCTACCAATGCAGTAACACCGGGGGTTGAAGGAGAGACGTATTCAGCAAGAATGCGGTCGAGCTGTTGTTCCAACGATTGTGCCGGCAACTGAAACAGGGGCAGCAATAATAGGGAAATAGCTAGAATGAACTGAAGTGAGTTTTTCATGATTATCTTTTTGTTTGATAGGTGTTTAGTAATGAGACATAAATAGAGAATCTTTGTATGCGTTAATACTACCTGGAGATTTGGATGATGGGACGGTGAAGCGTTGTAGATAGGTTACAATTTTACTTTTTTTCCTCTCCATATTGGGAAATTTAAAAAAAGCGGCTATTTTTGCTCCGCCTTTTGAAAGAGGGGTAATTTGAAACGCGGTGCGGTAGCTCAGTTGGTAGAGCACAGGACTGAAAATCCTGGTGTCGACAGTTCGATTCTGTCCCGCACCACCACTAATTTAGGATTATGTCTTTCACACATCGTCATCATCACCATCATGGATTTGCGCTTCGGGGCAAATGGTGACGCCTTTGTGTAATTTCATAATCAGGCTTTATGCAAAA
>JAGQXH010000383.1 GCA_020436695.1 Lewinella sp.
TTACCATCACTGTTACTATCGGGGATATTCACGTGGAGAAGGCTATACAGCCGAAGATGTGATGATAGTCGTAAGTCGATAGTCGTTATCATCAGTCCCTGACTGGTCTTCCTCTGGAGGAGGGAAAGTGAATAATTGCCCAACGACTCTCTACGAAGTGACCCGTTTGAAATTTTCAAAGATCCATTCGATCAGGCGTTTCTTATCGGTGATGATCTCCGCCGTGCCCAGCATTTCCTGGCCATGCTCGATCTGGTAGCCGGTATTAGTGATCAAACCATCGGGGAAAGCGACTTCGATGGGGATGCTGTTTTCAACGGGGATCTTCCCTTTCCAGGCTACCTCTCCGGTCAGTGCGCCAAATTCTTCGAAAGGATAGCTATTCAGTTTAATGATCACTTTTTGTCCGACCAAGACTTTACCCGAACCGTAAGGGTTCAAACTGATCCGACCGATATTATCTTTGATCACTCTGGGCATTACCCGCATCAATTCCTGCTCCCGGGTAATGGCGGTGTTGTCCCGTAGTTCTTCATCCGTGATCACCACAATACCCGTGATCGGGGAAACCACCAGATTGCTGGCTTTCCAGGCTTCTATAGCTTTTTGCAGGCGAATAAATTCATCATTGAGATCACTGTATGCCGAGGTTTCATTGACGCTGGAACTGCGCTGCACCCCTTTCATTTCTTTTCTATAGAGATCGATCATGTCCTCATTGATCTTGATCTCCGAATTGGCTTTTTCCAATCCACGTTCTTTCTCGTAAACCTTTTCTTTGGCTTTCTTCACTTCATCGAGCGTGCTTAAGCCGGTTTGAAACAGGTTGTCCAAACGGGTATATTCATCTCTGGCCAGCAATACTTCCTTCTCAAATTTTTCCCGGCTGCGCTTGGCTGATTCTATTGTTCGCTCAGCTATCCGGATACGCTGACGCAACTGACTGACATCCAGTTTCTCGTTCTTACGGGATTTCTCCAGGATCAGGTTTTCCTGTTTTTTGAAAAACTGATATAAATTGTCTTTAAGGGAGCCCAACAGCAAGTCCTTACTGGGATTGAAACTCAACAATTTTTCTTCATTCGGCAAGCCCACGGCAGCTACTGCATTTTCCAGGGTCAGCACGTCCTCTACCTTCGCATTGGCATTGAGAACGACCAGCACTTCTCCGGCTTCCACCGTATCTTCATTGGACACCCGAAGCTGCGTAATGATCCCCCCCTGCGGTGCCCGCAATACCCGGATCGGGTCCGTTGAGGTAACCCGCACTTCGGCCTTGACTACATCCGGATACTTAACAAAATATCCGATCCAGCCCAGCACTACGAAAAACACCAACGCCAGCAATGTGCCCCAACGGGTCAGCCATTTGGGCGGCGTTCCCAGTATCTCCTGGACTTCTTCGCTTCTTATTTCTATGTCTTCTGCGTGCATATCTTAGTTGGTGAGGAGGTGAGTGAGTGATAAGTTGAGTGAACGTACTGTTTCACCTTCTCACTTACTCACCTCTGATCAGGCTCCTAATTCCAATTGATTTCTAACTAATTGATAATACGCTCCCCGTACATAGGTCAGTTCTTCGTGCGTACCTTGTTCTACGATCTCTCCGCCCTCGATCACGATGATGTTATCCGCCTGCATTACGGTATTGAGCCGGTGTGCGACGATCACCACCGTTCTGCCGTAAAAATATTCTTCCAGGTTTTCCATAATGATCATCTCATTGTAGGAATCCAGGGTGTTAGTAGATTCATCGAGGAAAAGATAATCCGGATTTTTATAGACGGCCCGGGCGATCAATATGCGTTGTTTCTGTCCCTGGCTCAATCCCAGTCCCTCGTGACCTATCTTGGTATTATACCCCAGGGGAAGTGATTCCACAAAATTCTGAATATTGGCTACCTTAACGGCTTTGAGCAGTTTGACTTTATCGATGATCTCATCACCAAGGGCAATGTTGCGGGCAATGGAATCATTAAAGATATAGCCGTCCTGCACAACAACACCACAGCGATCCCGCCACAGGCGATTGTGAATATTATTGAGATTGACATCTCCCAGCCGTACGGCTCCTTCGGTCGGTTTGTAGTAATTGAGCAACAGCTTAATAAGCGTACTTTTACCACTGCCACTGGTACCGACAATGGCTGTCGTCTTACCTTTGGGAACTCGAAGGCTGATATTTTTCAGCACCGTAGGAGAATTAGGCCCATCGTAGCGGAAAGAAACATTCTCCACGATCAGGTCCCCAAATTCCGGCAGTAAGGTGATCTTATCCTCGATATGCTCTTCATCATCTTTAGTGTGGATCTCATTCATCCGCTCCAGACTAATGCGCGCCTCCTGCAGAGAACTGATGAATTCAACCAACTGGTTCAGAGGAGCATTCAGTTGGCCTACCATATAGATAATAGCAACCAGCATACCGATGGTCATCTGGCCGGCCAATACCGCCTGAGCAATGACAAAGATGATCAGGATGTTTTTGGAGTCGTTGATCAGATTCGCCCCGGAACGCTGTAATTGTTCAATGCGCAGGGATTGCATCCCGGTACGGAACAGACGTGCCTGTATGCGTTCCCAGGCCCAGCGCTTCTGCTTTTCGGCATTGTGGAGTTTGATATCCTGCATCCCGTTGATCAGCTCCATCAGGTTACCCTGATTCTCTACTGACTGATCGAACCGTTTATAATCGAGATCGCGGCGCTTTTGCTGTAAGATCACGACCCAGGCCAGGTGGACAAAAGTTGCCGCCCAGAAGATCGTAAATACCTTGCTGCTCCAGAACATCAGAACAATGGAGAAAGCAATAAAATTCACAAAAGAGAATATGGAGACCAGCGTTGTGGAGGTCAGAAATCGCTGGATGCGTTCATGATCGGCAATGCGCTGTAACAGGTCGCCGGTAAGCCGTGTATCAAAAAACCGGATCGGGAGTTTGGTCAGTTTAACCAGAAAATCGGAGATCAGGCTGATGTTTACCCGTACCCCGACGTGTAGGAGGATATAGGAACGAAACAATTCAATGGCCGTCTGGGTGATGAAAAGTATCACCAGGGCCGAAATGATCAGCCCGAGGAATGTGGTATCTACGTTACCAATACCAACATCGACTACCGACTTAAAAAAGAAAGGCAGAATGATCTGGATCACACTTCCCAGGAAAAGTCCCAGGAACAGTTGACCGATCAGGCCGCGGTAACGCTTAAAGTAAGAAAGCACGTAACCCCAGCCAGACTTATTAATCTTTTCCTCATCGCGCTCAAAGAACTCCGGCGTAGTCTCCAGTAGCAGCAGTACGCCCATTCCCTCTCCATCTTCGGAATGACTCAGCCAATTGGAAAGGAATTCTTCCCGGGTAAGCTTAAACTTGCCGGCAGCCGGATCAGCGATCCATACGTGCGTTTTATTTACCCGGTAAATGACAACGAAATGTTCCTGACTCCAATAAGCAATCGCCGGCAATGGGATATCGGTCTTGAGGCGATCAAAGGTAGTTTTCACCGCCAAAGACTGAAGGCCGATCTGTTCAGCGGCATCACTGATGCCCAACAGATCAACTCCCTGCTTTCCGATATGGGTTAATTCCCGGAGATATTCCAGGGAATAGAAGCGGCCATAATACCTCGCGACCATACGCAGGCAGGTGGCCCCACAATCCATTGCATCTAGCTGCTGGTAGAAGGGAAAGCTTTTGCGCATTAATGTCCCTGCTGTCTGCAAAGAATAAAAATTTGGTGAAAGTCAGTTTTTGTAAAACGACTGGAAATCACATTATTGTATATGCAAATTTATACTTCTCCCTGAAAATTAGGGAATTCTGCGGACTTTTTTCAAAGTTGCTGCATTCAATTGCCTAGTTTTGACGTCAAAATATGGATTTGGTCTCAGGCAAAATGCCAAAAAATTCAAATTCCTATCGAAAAAAATACACGAGTTTTCCAACAAAAAGAGTTGAAGCATTTGAAGCTCATCACAATATGCGCCCATGCACCATACGTTTCTTTCCCTGGTCAATGTGATCAACAGCCCGGATGAAATTCGTCTTTTACCGGCCTACCTCAAAGGGGTCTACCCTATTCTTCAGCAACATTTCAAGGACTTCGAAATTATCCTGGTCAACAATCTCCCGGGGCGTTCGCTCCAGGATGCTTTCGGTAATATCGCAGAAGAGATCAAATCACAGGTCTATATTCTCAATTTATCCAGCAAAACGAATAAAAACCATGCTATTGTGGCTGGCCTGGATCGGGCAAATGGAGATTACACGGTCATTTTTGAGTTCATTTTTATGGAGAAGCCAACGTTGATCCTCGATCTCTTTGATCGCAGTCAGCAGCATTTTGATATCGTCTATTTACAAGCCAATAAGCGGGAGACCCATCTTCCTTTCCGCTTTCTCTACGGTATTTTCTACGGTATACTCAGACGCTATTCTGCGCTAAAGATCGATGATAAAGCGCATGATACCCGCATCATTTCCCGTCGGGCACTAAATTCACTCTTGCGCCTCAGGGAGAACCTGCGCTATATGAAGGCTATTTATTCTATCGTTGGTTACAATACCACTCATATTACTACGGATCAGCCCCTACAGGCGGAAGATGTAGGGTTTCGGGAGCGGTTCGGAGCTTCTCTGGTGGCCATTAGTTCCTTCACCACTTTTCTCAGCTCGGTGTTATTGTGGATTTTTTTGATCTCACTCGTTTTCCTGGCTATAGTTATTGCAAATGCACTCACCGTCAAATTTGCCGGCTACGACTTGCTGGGCAATCCGCAGGAAGCAGTTACGGGCTGGACTTTCCTAGTGGTTCTGATGTCCATTTTCTTTGCCATCACCTGCCTGAATCTCTATATTATGTCGATCTATCTGGCGAATATTTACCATGAGATCAAGAAACGGCCATTGTATATTATTGAGTCGGTAGAGAGGTATTAGGCGCTCCAGGTGTTTGGTGCCGGATGAAACAGGTTTGTAAAGTAGACCCACTAGGACTCTACCAACTTCCTGAAGCTTCAAGGATACTTACTCAACAACTCAATGATCTCCGGACGTTTGCGTACGGATACCGGGATTTTGTCTCCATTTTTCATAAGAATATAGCCGCCGTCTGTTTTGATAAAGGCATCGATGTATTCCAGATTCACCAGATGGCTCTGGTGCACGCGGATAAAGTGACAGGACTTGAGCATATCCGCAAAATACTTAAGGGTTTTGGTAACGAGCACCCGCTCCCCTTTCCGAAAATAGAAAATGGTGTTATTGCTGTCCGATTCGCAGCGGATGATGTCTTCCAGACTAACGATGATGATCTTATCGAGGGTATGCAGGGAGATCCGGTTGGGTTTTTGGTCAGGAGCGCTAAGGGTGTTTTTCAGGATATCGAGTCGCTCCCGGTCCGGTTGCAGTTGCTGTTTGGCACGGGCAATGGCCTGGCCCAGTTCGTCATCCGAATAGGGCTTCAGGACATAATCGATTGCCGCAAATTTAAAGGCGCGGATCGCGTACTGATCACTCGCAGTCACAAATATGATCTTGGAACGAATATTCGGAAAGATCTCCAAAACATCAAATCCGGAGCCATCGCCCAGCATAATATCCAGAAAGAGAATATCGGGCTGTTTTTTTCGCAATAATTTAGCTGCTTCCACCACACTTTGAGCCGTACCGATCACTTGGAGGTCAGGATGCCGGGCTTCGATGTCGGTACGCAAAAGATCGAGAGCAGCGGGCATATCATCAACTAAAATGGCAGTCAACATTTTCTTTTTAGTGTAAAGTGAGTACCAAGGACCTTAGCACCCTACAATCAATAATCCGTCATTACCGGCAATCGAAAAGACGCCTTTGTTCCGGCAACTTTACCATCCGGATCGATCAGTTCTTCGATCTGTAAACTTTCCTTTCCCGACAGGGATTCGATCCGCTCCCGGGTCACCTCAAGGGCCACAGACTGATGGCTGGTGTTCTTCTTGCCATTGCGGGAAGCATTTATACCGATGCCGTTGTCCGTGACCGCGCAATAAAGATAGTGGTCTTTTTGCCAAAAGCGAATGCGTAGTTCACCCTCGCGTTGTACGGCCATGATCCCATGCCGGATCGCGTTTTCTACAAAAGGCTGGATCAACATGGGTGGGATCAGTATCTCTTCCGTGTCGAGGGAATCTTCTATCTCTATTTCATAATTAAAAGGCTGCGTCGCCATCAGCTGCTCCACTTCAATATAATTCCGCAAGGTATCCACCTCCTGAGCCAGAGTGATATGATCCTGCCGGGAGTTATTCAGGATCGCCCGAAGTAAGGTGGCAAATTTATTGATGGTCAGATGCATTTTCTCCGTATCGCCTCCACTCATGGCCTTAATACCATTCAGCACGTTGAATACAAAATGGGGATTCATTTGCAGCCGTAAGGCCTTTTGTTCCAGCGATAACAGGTGATTTTCCATTTCCAGCCGTGATCGTTCCGCTTCATTACGAGCCTTCCAACGCCGGATATACCGCCATATCAGTCCCGCAATGATCAATACAATGACACCGATAACCGTCCGCTGAAACCAAGGTTCTTCGTACAGTGGCCGGGCGATGTTAAAACGAAAGCCGATCACATCGCTTTCCTCCCAGCCTTCATTTCTCGATTGTGCTTCGAATAAATAATCTCCGTAGGAAAGGCCGGCAAAATTGATCGCATTGTCTTCCAGCCAGGGGCTCCACGGAGCCTGGTTCAACCTCCACCGGTATTGGATCTCTTCCGGATTATTGATGTCAACGGTGCGATACCGGAACGCCAGGTGGTTCTCTCTGGGCGCCAGTTGTAATGTGCGTCCTTGTTCAAACCAAAGTTTCGGATCAACGCTATCGAGTTCTTCGTAGAAAATTTCAATACTTTCAAAAGCCAGAGCCGGTTTTATGTTCACCCGCTTATTTTCCAGTGGTTGATAGCGTGTTAGCCCGTAGATGGTACCGAACCACAGATTGTCATTCCGGTCGCGGATCGCAGCATTCTGACAGGTCTCGATACCCAGGAAGCCATCGTTGCGATTGTAATGAAAAAGATCCTGGATCTGTTCGACGTTATTTAAAATGATCTTATCGACTCCTCTCTCCGTTCCCGCCCACAAATTTCCATCCGCATCGAAGATCAACTGATATATATTGTTGGAAGTCAGTTCCTTGATCCCTTGTAGTTGAACAAAATCCTGCGTATCATACAATTCACTAAACCAAATGCCGCGACCTGCTGTACCCAGATAGAGTTGTTCTCCTTTGATGCACAGACTGACGATATCCGTATTTTGCTCCAGCACATTGCCCAGATGGTGCACTTTGTCCTTTTCGATGTATCCCAAATGTCCCTTTTTGGTACCATACCAGATCCGACCCAAAGTATCCGCCAGCATATCATTGATCAGTAACTCGTTTATCCCTTCCGAACGGCCGAAATGCTTCAACTCATAGAGCCGGTCATCATCTACATCGTACCTGAACCGGTAGATCCCGGCCGAATAAGTCCCGATCCATACTTCATCCTGGTTAAGTACGATCTTTCGGATCCAGCGACCATGGAACCCAACGCTTTCATCAAGTATTCGAACGAACGGTTTCTGTAAGTGAAAAGTATCGATCCTTACTGGTTGGGAGGACGTATCGATAACAATACTGTCTCGTCGGCTTATACCTGCCAGAAACAGACCCCGGCCTTCCGTTCCGATCCAGGTATTGCCGTCCGTGTCTTCGGCCAATGCCTTGATCTTAACGTTTAACAGACGGGCATCATCCAGGGTATCACGAACGCCCAGCGTATCAATCCGCACCAGGCCCGCCTCCGAATTCGAAGCGATGATGCTCTGCCCGGCTTGCAGCACGGCGTAAACGCGGTTGCCTTTCAGACCGGTCTCCCGGTCAAAATGCCTGAAATTGCTCGGAGCATATTTGTAAATACCACCGCCGCTGGTAGCGATCCAGATATTGGATTGCCGATCCTGAAAACATTTCCGGATATGATAAACGGAAAGTCCGGCCTCCCGGTCGATCTTTCGGATAAAGCTCAGATCATCCGCCTGATAGATGAATATACCGGCGTTATCAGTGGATACC
>JAGQXH010000384.1 GCA_020436695.1 Lewinella sp.
ATTCGGGGTTCCTGGGGACGGCGTTCGAAAAAAGTGCTTTTGATGGAGGATGGTTCGCCGGCTGCACCGGCTCCATATGTAGCGCCGGGCGCTTATTACAATCCGGTGAGTGACCGCATCACCGCCATTGAAGTGTATAAAGGAGCCGACATGTTGCGGTTCGGCCCCAATAATATGTACGGCGCGGTCAATTATATAACGGCGCTTCCGCCTCAACAGCCGGAAATGCGGGTGAAGCTGGCTACCGGTCAGCGGAATTATAACACGGCCCTGTTCTCTTACGGCGGCACCTGGGATAAAGTAGGTGCCCTGGTAGAGGGCGTATACAAACAATTCGACGGCTTTACCGATAATTCCTCGGTGGAGATCCTGAACCTGAACGCCAAATTATTTACCCGTTTGTCCGAAGATCAGTCGCTTTATTTTAAAGTGAGTGGCCAGTTTGAAGATAATCAGGCTTCCCTCAGTTCACAAACTCCTTTTACTTTCGAGCATGATCCCACCCAAAATCCACTGGATGCCGATCAGTTTACCATGCGCCGTTATGGCCTGGATATTATTCACAAGTGGCTACCTCGGAAGAACCTGAGTTTTACCACCAAACTCTATGCTTCTGACTTTGAAAGGGACTGGTGGCGACAGATCACCGCCAAGGTCCGCGCCTCGGAAGTACGCAGTTACGTCGGGGAGCAGATCTACCGCGAGCGGTATGCCTATCTGGATGGGCTGAACTTCGACGATGAAGATTATCTGATCGTGGGACGGATCAATGACGGTATGGAAAGCACCGGTGACAGCCGCTGGGCGTTTACCGTGACCGGTCTGCAGGAAACGCTCAACGCCAAATGGCAGACCGGCCGGAGGGAGCACCAGTTGGAAATGAGCCTCAAGGTGCATCAGGAAAACTATAAGGACCGCTTTCTGACGGCCGGGGATTCCCGCTGGGCCCGGAGTGGTGTACCGACTACCGATCTGCGTTACTACCTATGGTCAGCTTCCGGTTATGTGCGTAATGAATTTGATCTGGGGAAATTTCACCTTACACCGATCTTCCGGTTTGAATACATCGATATGTATCGCCAGAATGTGCTGGCGCTCTCGCAGGATCCCGATCTGAACAATACAAAAGAAGGTCGGGAGCTGAATCGTTATCATGTAGCGCTGCCGGGGCTGACCCTGGATTATCGCATCCCCAATGGTGCACTGTACGGTAGCATTTATCAGGGTTTTATTGCGCCTTCCAAGGTATTTGGCTTTTTGGTAGAACAGGATGGTATTATCACCAATCCGTTGGCAGGAGAAAGTATTAATATCCAACCCGAATTGAGCCTGAATACGGAACTCGGCTGGCGCGGTAGCCTGTTGGCAGGTGCGCTCGATGGCCAGATCGTTTATTTTAATAACACCATACGGAATTTCTACGCCGGTGGCCGGAATGAGGTCTTCCAACATCTGGGAAAGATCAATATTCAGGGACTGGAGGCCGCTCTTGGAGCCGGACTGCTCCGAAGTGACCATCAACAGTTGAGGGTTTATGCCAATGTTACCCTTTTACATTCCAGAATATTAAGTGGCACATTGCAGGATAGAGATCTGTTCAGTCAGGTGGTGCATAATACAGCTACCCGGAAGGAATATGTCGATAAGGTCAATGCCAATCGGGCGGCTTATGAGCTGTATGTCCGCAACGCACAGGGAGAAGAGGAGTTATTTACGGATGCCGACCTTAGTGAGGCTGATTTCACAGATATTACCCGGAGCAGTATTCGTTTTGGAAAAGACGGGGTTGACGATGCTAAAGCGCCGTATACGCCACCAATCAATCTGAATGCCGGACTGAATTACGACTGGAAAAACTGGTCATTGGGGGTAAGTGGCCAGTATGTAGCGGCCCAATTCACGGAATTTCACAATTTTGTGCATGAGTCCGCCGACGGGGCGATCGGCCAGCTACCGGCATTTGTTACCATGGATGCCTTCGTGAATTACTCCTTTAAGGTAGGTAACAACAATCATTTTAAAGTCTTTTTGAACGGTAAGAATATCACGAACCAATACTACCGGGCTTCCCGCCTGAACCGGGCTACTTCCGGCATATTTCCGGGTGGCTTCCGGCAGATCATCGTGGGGATGAATATGAGGCTTTGATAAGTGCCAGGTTCATAGTGGCAGATAGCTATTAAATAACCGTAAAACCATGTGCATAGGGATCATCCTCAGGATCAATCGTGATGGTATTCATGCCGTAGATCCGGGCCCAGCCTTCGATACTGGGGATGATCGCCTTATGATCTCCCAGCGTGGTTTCTTCCTCGATGCGACCGATGAATTGAGAACCGATAATACTCTCATGCACAAATTCATCCCCGGCCTTGAGCTTGCCCTTGGCGTACCACTGCGCCATGCGGGCTGAGGTGCCGGTGCCGCAGGGGGAACGGTCGATGGCTTTGTTGCCATAGAATACGGCATTACGGGCTGAAGCCTTGGGATCTATGGTCGCTCCGGTCCACTCAATATGGGTAAGGCCGCAGATCGTGTCATTTTCCGGATGGACGAAATCGTATTCGTTCTGTAGATTGGTACGGAGTTCCCGCGCCCAGGCGATGAGCTGTTCTGCCTGGTAGTGTTCCAGTCCGGGGAAGTTTTCCTGTACGTCTACAATGGCGTAGAAGTTGCCGCCGTAGGCTACATCCACGGTGAGTTCTCCTAAAGCACTGCAATGCGTTTTCAAGCCTTCTGCGGCCAGGTAAGATTTGACATTCCGGATGCGGACCGACTTCACCTGATTACCCACCTGCTCGTAGTTGGCAATGACCAGCCCGGCCGGTACTTCCAGTCGTAACTGCCCGGGCGTACGCGGCCGGATCAGTCCGTGCTCGATCATCACCGTGACCGTGCCGATGGTGCCGTGGCCGCACATGGGCAAACAACCGCTGGTCTCAATGAAGAGGATGCCCACATCATTGGCCGGATCGCTGGGGGGATAGAGGATACTGCCGCTCATCATATCGTGCCCGCGCGGCTCGAACATCAGACCGGTGCGTATCCAATCGTATTCTTTTAGGAAGTGCTGGCGTTTTTCGCTCATATTCCGGCCTTGAAGTTGAGGGCCGCCGCCGGCTACTACCCGGACGGGATTACCGCAGGTGTGGGCGTCAATGCAGAAAAAGGTCTTGGCTGGCATTTACTGTAGCTACTTTTTTAATTCAACCACCAGTTGGTATACTGTGGTGCATGGATTTTGATCGCAGAAAGGTAAATGTTTTTTTCCCACAAATAAACGTTTCGCATGCCTTATCGCCTGATCTATATTGGCATTCGGTATAGCACCATATTTCCCTCTCAAATAATCCTTTTCGTAGGAAGCATCATTTCTAACGCCTTTATATTCCACCAAACTTGTTAGCGTACTTGCGCCATATTTATCTTTTTGTACAAAACAAATTTGATCTCTTCTTAATAAGTTGTGATCCAGCAGATTCGAATCATGAGTAACAAATACCAATTGCGCATTTCGACTGTTTATACGAGGGTTATGAAATAGTTCAACTATTTTTCTGGTTAAATTTGGATGTAATTTCGCATCAAATTCGTCAATAGCCAAAGTGCTGCCTTTTTCTAATGCTTCAATGATAAATGGGCTTAAAATAACGAGTTTTTTACTGCCTTCTGCTTCTTCATCTTCAAGAAAGAAAAGGGAATGCCCTGCTTCTTTCCCATTTTCGTCATATTTTTTCCTCAGGGATGCCGTACAACCATTCTGCGCAAATTACACTATGGTGAATCCCAAATCCGTATCTGTATATGGTACTGGAACTCAGAAATATTGGAAAGATGTTACGCTGATCAATATACTTATTTAAGAATAGTATGTTGCAATAGTCAACTTGTATTCCAGAACCCTTACCGCCAAATGACCTGTATCGGCTGCACCATCCAGGAAAACTGGACCGGACTGATCGAAAAAGGCTTATAATCAAGCAATACGTCAAAAGGCCGCTGTTCAACCAATAATTCCCAGTCTTTTTCCCGCCGGCTAAGTTTTCCTTCCCGCCACAGCCAGGATTCCCGAAATCCCTGGGGGGAACTATTCTTGACCAGCTCCCAGTGAGAGATAATGGCTTCCAGCATCTGCGCTGTTATTTCAGCTTCCATTTCTGTGACTTCGAAAGCGGTAGATAGAATATCCTCCAGTGGCAGGCCGCAAAGGAGTTTGTTCAATACCAGATCTTCTTCCCCGAATGCTCTCTCCGGATCATATACGTATTGCAACAACAGTGCTGCTCGTTGGGCATCTTCCGGACTGGAAAACCCGTCTGTTCCCAATAAGCCGCAGCGATCAAAGTAATAGGAAAGGTAAGCATTTAGGATCACCAGCCCGGCGTTGGTAATGTAGATCTCCTGACCGACCATAAAGGTGTAATTTTAAGTTTACGAATAGCAAATTGATGGCAAAATGCTTTCAACCCCCAATGTTGACCGTCGGCGATCCTACGACAATGGTCCCTCCATGGGCCGTGGAATCTCCCATCTGGGCGGCAGGCATGCCGCCTATCATTACGGTAGCAGAACCCATGACAATCGTATCCGGCGGTCCCACGCAAATACACAGGTCTCCTACCCGGGCGGCGGGTAGCCCACCGATGAGTACGGTTGGGGCACCCGGCCCAATGATAGGCCCTCCGACGTGGGGAATGGGTGGTACGCCCGGCGTCTGCATGGGGCAGGTATGCATATCGGTTAATCTGGCTGCTGGTGGCATTTTTTACAGTTTACGGTGAACAATTAGGTGGATCAATTGATCATGACCATGCCTCCCGAAATGGATAGTTCAGCGGAGGCACTGATCGAACCGGTAGCACTGGCTGAGAAGCTGAATTCTATGTCGGCAGAACAACTGATGTTCATTCCATTAAGATCGATAGCGCCTCCCGAAGCCGTAGCAGTGATACCGGTCGGGCCGTCCATGGAGATGGATTCTGAAGCCTTGATGGTGATATTTGATGCACTGTTGATCTCGATGCCGCTCGGTGAAAGTTTGATCGAGTTGCCGTTTTGGTCGGAAAGCGTGACGCCCTGATCTTCATCACTGAATACCAGCTGATTGTTGCCGGGTGTGGTAATAGTGATCACCTTCTTTTCTTCATCAAAGGTCATTTTCATCTGCTCCCGGCTGATGAAGGCTTTCAGGTTATTGCCTTCCTCCGGCTGATTGGGAAAGGCCCGGCCACTGCTGTAGACCGATCCGAGGATCACCGGATAGCGCGGGTCGTCATTGAAGAACCCTATTACCACTTCATCGTCGACTTCGGGGTAGAAAAAGGCACCTGCATTGTTGGTGGCATAAAAGGTGGCCAGCCGGGCCCAAACGCCATCATCGCCGGACTGAATAAGTGGTAGTTTAACCAGTACCCGAAATTCCTGATCGGGGTCGCTGTCGATCTTTACCACCTTGCCGATCTGTAGGCCCTGCATGCCGGGCAAAAGGCCTGCGGCCGGCGGCACTTCCATGTGTACCTTCGCGGTATAGGGTTCGGGTGACAATCCGATGGTAATGGTGGTGATCCAGTCTCCCCGGCTAATATCGTGTTGGACGGCAGAGATGAAGGCCTTACCTTCGAACCGCTTGCCGACGCCCTTCAGATCGATCAGGGTACCGGGTTTGGCCAGGGTACTCCCCTGAAATTTAGCCTGCCCCCGGACTTTCGCATATTTTGACCGGGTGGTCTGGGATTTGGCCCAGGTATTGAGCGTATCGGGCTCTGGAAAGCCGGCGGTCTGCAAATGATAAGTGTCCAGACCGATCACTTCTGCCAGCTTAGTACCACTCAGATTACCGGTATCGAAGTTGGACAGCGATGCGGTGCCGGAGCTTACAGCCTGGTTTTTTGCATCCCAGGCAGAGGCCTGGACGGACTTGAATTGATCTTCGGCATCAATAGTTGCTTCGAATTCCATAATATCAAGACCATAGGTGAGACCCAGACCCGACTCCGGAGCAACATTCGGATCGCTGACCGTGATCTTTCCATTGTCGGTGGTTACGATCAGACCATTGGCATCCGCCCGGGTAAGGATGAAGTCCCAATCAGTCGCATAGTATTGGATAAGCTCCGGTAACTGATTGTTCGTCGATTTTACATCTGCCGACAGGCCATTGTTCCCGATCAGCTTTGATATAATATCACTATCGGTCATGTCCCGGAAACAGGCACTTTTCCGACCCACGGTCATTTTAATACTTTTATCTCTACAGGTAATGACCAGCACCGGGCCTTCATCTGCGTCGATGCGGATGGTGTGTTTCAGTACGATGCCCCGGAAGATGCTATCATTTTTACCTTCGTATCCGGCCCGCACCTCAATCTCCGCTCCCGGTATAAACGTGTCGGTATCGCTAATCGGAAAATCCTCGGAGGCAGGGGATCCGTCGGCGATCTCCAGGGTGCAACGCGTTACCTGATTCACGCTATTTTCTACCTGGATGGACAAGACCTGATAAGTATCCTTGATCGGGCGGCCGTTGGAGGTAATGGAAAAGCTGACCAGATCAGTGTTTCTAACAAGGGGAGATGTCGCCATGTTTATTGTTTGTTTCGGGAAAAGGAGTGCTTTATTTTTTAACGGCGGTAAAGTAGGTATAGGCAAACTCAACCGATTCCACTACATAAGCATTTTCCATGGATTTGAACTCCGCCACACTCCATTTTACCGGGTAGGCATCAATGAAATCCCAGGAGATCAGTACCTTCTTCTCTACATCCAGCAAGGCCACGCTGATCTTTTGGGGCTTGATCGGTTGTGCCATACCTTGGTTTAGGGTTTCATCGCACCAATTGAACAGTGGAGAATCTTTCGGAACCAATCCTCTTTTGAGTACAAGATTGCTGTATTTATTCACACCGGGCAGCCGGTATTTGAAGCGATTATCACCACCGGAGCTTACCTCCTCAACATTGGTCTCCATACTGATACCGGAAGCTTCCTGAAAAGCGGCCTCGGAAGTTCCGTTCGACCCGGAAAAAGAAAGTTGAAAACTGAAGGATACTGGCGGATATCCCGGTGGGTTGAAAGTCCCATCTGACATAGGCTTATTATTTGATGTAATTAATCCAAGTTGTCAGTCGTCAGTTAGTCATACAAGTGCTTAAAATCAATGGTATCGATCCGGATTGCAATAAAATGGGGGCTTCGATCTCTTCTATTTCGCGTTAATTGACCCAATTTCAGCTTTACCCAACACAACTGATCACTGACAATTTGAGTTAACTAGTTAATAGAAAACATAAATTTCGGTCAATCACTGACCTGTCAATCGTAGAGACTGTATAGGGAATGTAATCAAACAACCCTGGCTGTAGGATACAGCAGAGCGGATAAAAGATGCGGACTGTGGTTAGCTAAGGTAATTATAAATCAGGCAATAATCGAATTTTTTAAAAATCAAACTTCACCCGCAAATTCACCCGCCGCGACGTCAGATAGTTCGGGATAGCGTAATACTGCTGGAAGACCGTTTTGATCCAGGTATTGCCCGCCTGATTCTGCACCTGCATGAGATTGAAGATCTCCAGACTCAGCCAGGAATTGCGTGTAAAGCGCAGCAGGTGGTGCGGTCGTTTACTCAGACGCTCCCGGTTCCAGAGTAGCACCGAGAAGCCGATATCTACCCGGTGGTAGGGCGAGAAGCGATAGGTATTGCGATATACCTGATTGCTGCCTCGGAGGCCGAAAGGCAGACCTGAACCCACTGTAAAATTGAGATGCATTTTAAAATTCTCGTTCTTCGGCAGATAATCCTGGAAGAACATGGAAAGTGTCAGTAACTGGTCTGTGGGACGTGGTACATCCTTGACCGGTGTGCCTTCCGTTTGTCCTTTTTCCCGCTCCAGGTGAGTGACGCCCAGCAATTGTTCCCGGGTACGCAGAAAACCCAGGTTGATCCAGGATTCGGCGCCGGGTACGAATTCTCCGTTCACCCGGAAGTCGATCCCCATGGCATAACCTTTGGCATCATTTAGTCCGGAGTAGCGGATGCGTACATTTTCAATATCGTAGGAAACCAGGTCCCAGAGTGATTTGTAGTAAGCCTCTG
>JAGQXH010000385.1 GCA_020436695.1 Lewinella sp.
AGCCTCCCTTTAGGGAAAAGAAGGGCGCGCGTGGGCTTAAGTTGACGACATTAAGGCACAGCCTACGCCGAACAAAGAAAAACAAAAACAAAGGTCGCTTTAAATCAGTAACTTTTTGTTTAATTTTGGGCATGGCAAAAATTAAAAGTGTTTTTATCTGCAACAATTGCGGCACCACTTCTCCAAAATGGATTGGTAAATGCCACGCCTGCGGTGAATGGAATACCTATGTGGAAGAGGTAGTCAGCAAGGAGGTGACCGAGGAAGAAAAGCGCCGCCCCTGGCAGGCGAATAACATCAGTCAGACCGGCCCCAAGCCGGTGGCACTCCCCGAGATCAAAGGAGGCGCTACCGTAAGGCTAAGCACGCCGGACAACGAGTTCAACCGCGTACTCGGCGGCGGTATAGTACCGGGGTCGCTGATCCTGATCGGTGGGCAGCCGGGCATCGGTAAATCTACCCTGCTACTCCAACTTGCCCTGCATACGCCCGCACGCATCCTGTACGTTTCCGGCGAAGAAAGCGAAGACCAGATCAAAATGCGGGCCGACCGCATCGGCGGTGATCCGTCCAATTGCTTCATCCTCACCGAAACCAATACGACCAAGATCCTCAACCACGCCCAGAACCTGGGACCGCAACTGATCATTACCGATTCGATCCAGACCCTCTCCTCCCCACATATCGAATCCATGCCGGGCAGCGTCAGTCAGGTGCGGGAGTGCGCCGGAGAACTGCAACGATTTGCCAAGGAAATGAACATCCCGGTGATCATCATCGGCCACATTACCAAGGAAGGCTCTATCGCTGGGCCGAAGTTACTCGAGCATATTGTGGATGCTGTACTGCAATTCGAAGGAGACCAGCACTATACCTACCGCATTTTGCGCACCCTCAAAAATCGTTTCGGCTCCACCGACGAAATGGGTATCTACGAAATGCAGGCCAATGGGCTACGGGAGGTTTCCAATCCGTCCGAACTGCTCCTGTCACAAAAAGACGACGACCTAAGTGGCAGTGCCATCGCGGCCACTATGGAAGGCATGCGTTCCATGCTGATCGAAACGCAGGCATTGGTTACCCGGGCCGTTTACGGTACCCCACAGCGCTCCGCCACGGGTTTTGACCTGCGCCGGCTGAGCATGCTCCTGGCTGTACTGGAAAAACGAGGCGGTTTTCCCTACGGCCAGCACGATGTTTTTCTCAATATTGCCGGCGGTATCAAAGTGGACGACCCGGCCATTGATCTGGCCATCGTCAGTGCCCTCATCTCTTCGCTGGAAGATGTGGCCATTCCCACTAATATCTGCTTTGCGGGAGAGGTAGGGCTTTCCGGTGAGATCCGGGCAGTTAATCGCATCGAGCAACGCATTCAGGAAGCCGACCGCCTGGGATTTCGGACGATCTACATTTCCAAATACAATACCAAGGGGCTTGACCTGGATCGCTATAAGATCAAAGTGAAGACGATCGGGAAACTGGAGGAATTGTACCAGGATCTTTTTGAGGAGTAAAAAATGAAACATTCATTGCACGTTCAATTCAATCATATGACATGACTCCAGATCCATTGCTTCATTGTTTCATTGATTGGAAGCCATGGAACAATGGAACCATGTAGCATAGGATCGACAGAGGGGAATCCGACCGTTCAATTCTTGTGTTACACAATTTTGTTGACAATGAATTTATCCCTAATCTATAGTCATAATTGCATTTTTCGACAAAAAAACCTTCATTTGACCGGGACATTTTCTCCGCGAAATCCACGAATTAATGATCAATAATTTTTCAGAAACGGAATTGGTAGCAAACATTAGAGCCGGAGGCCCGAAAAGGCAACAGGCTTTAACGCAGATCTACCGGGAAAAACAACTGAAGAAGCAGGTGATTGCCTTCGTACAGCAAAACAGTGGAAATCACGAAGATGGTGTGGATATTTTTCACGAAGGTATCATTGCGCTGGATCTGAATATTCGGCAGAATAAATACCAGCAGACGGGAAAATTGAATGCCTATCTATTTTCTACCTGCCGTTTTATTTGGCTCAATCAATTAAAGAAAAAGCGCAGGATGGTCTATACCGACGAGCATTTTCAACTGGATCAGGAGGTACATCATAACCCCGAATCCCTGTTTATGAGCGAAGAGCAAAAAGAGGTGATCGACACCTTGCTCGGCAACCTGACAGAAAAATGCAAACTGATCCTCGAGCTGTGGAAATTATCTTACAGCATGGAGGAAATTGCGGAACAGGCCGACCTGAAAAATGCAGCCGTAGCCCGGAAGCAGCGCTACAATTGCTATCAAAAATTCTTGCACTTGATCAATGAACACCCTGGTTTAAAAAGTGCGCTAAAATGACCCGATCATGAATGAAAACCAAGACATTGAGCTGATCGAGCAGTATTTGCAAAACACGCTGCCGGAAAATGAGCGGCAGCGCCTGGAAGAGCGACTTCTGGTACAGGAAGACCTGGCACAGGAATTTGAAAAACGCCGGATCGCCCATCGCGCCCTGGATCACTTGATCGCTCAGCATCTGAAAGAACATTTGAAGTCTCTCGAAGAACAAGAGGTTGAGGAAGAGACCGGTGCAAAGGTCATCAATATCCAGGCTCGTCGCCGGAAGATACTGACTTTTATCCTGTCGGCTGCGGCCGGAATATTGCTGCTGGCCGGAGTTTTTCGGATCATTTCTGCCGGTGAGACGCCATCGGCCGGATTGGCGGAGGTCTATTATGAAGAACCGGCCTATACGGGCCGTCGGGGTAGTGATACAGCCGGGCCGGAAGAAGATAACTTCAAGCTGGCTATCCAGGATATGGGAAACCGGAATTATGAGTCGGCCATCGAATTATTTAAGACGATTCCGGTAGATGATGACCTCTATCTACCAGCCACTTATTATCTGGCGCATGCTTATTACCTTACAGCTCAATTTGAACTTGCAGAGAATGCTTTTAATGTTGTAACTTCGAGGAATGATCTACGGTACCGCGAACAAGCCGAATGGTATGCATTGCTGGCATGTCTTCAGCAAAATTCCGGGTGCCCTGATCACTTAGCAACCATCACGGGAAATCCTTCCCATTTATACCATGAAAAAGCATTGCAGATTCAACGTCAACTGCAATAAAATTTTGAAACCAAAATCCATATACATGAGCGTTTCAAATTTACCTCGAACCCTGTTGGCACTAGTTGCCTGCTTGTCATTCTATACCGTACAAGCGCAGTTTGAAGACTATGATACCTATGACAATACTTACCAAAAATCCTACGCTGAGCGCCTGCAGGAATTTGACAATAATCTTCAGGAAGCCCGGGATTATCTGCAAAACCAGGATGACCTGGCCAGACAGGCCCGCACCCACAAAAAGATAGATGAGGGATTACAGGGGTTTCTGGAAACGGACTTTATCCAAAAATTCAAGGAGCTGCGGCTGGAAATGGAAAGTCTGGCGGCCAGTTTTAAAGCCTATACTGAAAATCTTCGCCCTGAACAGGTCATTAAGGTCAAGAAGGCTTATTTTAGGGTTTCGGATAATTGTAATAAGCTTTTACAGGATATTAAAAGAGATTTCCTGGACCGTAAAAAACTCAAACATATCCGGGATTATCCCGAGATGTACTCCGCTTCACTGGAGCTTAGATTACGGGACCTACAGGAAGATTACTCCCAGAACTTTGAAAAGACCATTGCCGATATCACCGGCACCGACAGTTATTCCGCCACTCCCCTGATGGCCATTTTCGGGATCATTAAATTCACCATTGATTTCACCAACTACCTTTCCCGCGTTCGCTTTGAGAATAATAAATTGAAGGAAGAACATCTGGAAATGTATTTTATCGAACCTTTCCGCTTCCGCACCTGGGAGGAAATTGAGGCCATCAGTGCGAATATTTACGGGGAGGATCCGAACACCGACCAGGGAGATAACGGTCAAAGCAGTTATGACTCCGAACCACAGCACATCGAAGAAGCACAATCGGATTCTACCCGCGTGATCAATCCATTTGAAGACGAGGTCGAAAGTCTCTCTCCCAAGAACAAACCACCACAACCAAAGAAGAAAAAGAACAATAACTGATTCGCTCTACCATTTTTCTTTCATTTCACCCTACCCCGGCCTTTGTAATTTTCACAGGAGCTGCACCGGATGTTTCGCTTACTCTGTTGCGCAATATCTCATGACCATGCTATTGTAGTTCCAAAATACACACCTAAAAAACATGTATAAGCTTTCTTTTTGTGTAGTGATCATCCTTTTATTAACCGGTCTTTACGCACAGTCCCAAACAATTTACCACATGGGGCTTACTATGGACGATGAGGAATACCGGAAAGCACCTCATGCTTCAGAGAATATACAATTGGAAGACGGCCGTCGCTCCATGCAGAGTGAGGCAGACCTCAGTGCTTACTGTCCCGAGATTCGGTTCCAGGGTGAAATTGCCTCTTGCGTAGGCTGGTCGCTGGGCTACGGTGCAATGACTATGGAGCGGGCCATGAAGAATGGCTGGACCGATCAGGGAGTCATCTCCGAAAATGCTAATTCAGCTCTTTTCATTTACAATCAGATCAGCCGGGGAGAATGCCAGAAAGGGATCAGCCTGGTCAGTGCCATGGAGTTGTTGCAGGATAAAGGCAATTGCCTGGCGAAAGAATTTGACTTTGATGTAAACGACTGCAACAGGAACGTGCCGGAAAAACTCCTCCAGAAGGCATCGGATTATCGGATTGCCGACTACATAAGGCTTTTTCCACTGGATGCAGAACCTGAAGAAAAGATCAAAAGGATCAGACTGGTGCTCGCTCAAAACAAACCGGTAGTGGTTGGGATGAAGGTCCTGCAAAACTTTTACGACATCCGGAAAGGAGATGAAACCTGGTGGCCGAAATTCGGGAACACCACATATGCCGGGGGGCACGCCATGGTCATAGTCGGTTATGATGATAACAAATACCGCCACCCCACCCAAAAAATGCCTCCCGAAGAACGCGGGGCCTTTAAATTGATGAACAGCTGGGGAAAGAATTGGGGGAATAATGGATTCATCTGGATCAGATATGGAGATTTTGCCAACTATTGCCGTTACGCATTCACGCTGATGCTGGAAGAAGGCGCTCCCATCCAACTGGATAGTATGCCTCAGACTACAGATCAGGTAGCGGAGCATACGGAGGCCCCCGATCCGGAGCCGTCTGTCCGGGAATTGGTCAGGATGGCCGGGTCCTTTGGCTTCCGGCAATATACCGGCTGGGAATACGGGCCGGTCTTTAAGGAAGCCGGTGTGGAAGCCGAAGGATCTGAATACCGTCTACAGGGAGACTGGAAAATTGGGGATCAGTTTCAATTGTATACGAAGAGTGATTTTGACAACGGTTACATTTATGTGCTGAGTATTGATCCGCAACGAAAGGCACAGGTTCATTTTCCCAGATCGGAGGAATACAATAATAAATTTGAAGATGAAAATGAATCTGCACTGATCATAACCGGAGGTTCGGTCTTAACCATTCCCAACCAGGAAAGTGTACTAAAACTGAGTCGGCCCGGAATGGAACACCTCGTCGTATTATTTTCTACCAAGAAGATCAAGGCAGATTACATTAAAATACTGGGCGTTGAGCTGGCCAAACATAAGGATAACCTCATCCGCCATCTTCACACCATGTTGGACCGTTTCATGGTACCGCTTTCAGACATCACCTATCAGAAAGATCAGATGGGCTTCGAGGTAAGCACCCGGAGTGAAGGAAAAATCGTCCCGATCGTATTGACCGTCAAAGTATCCGGATGAGGATGCTAAACGGGGAAACCTTATACCGTTTTAACGATTAAACTCAATAGTTTATGCAACCTGGAATCATGCCGTTCCTGGTAAAGGAATTACTTTTTGCAAACAGGGCTCAACTCCGGACAAGCGGCCGGAAAATAGCTAAAAAAAGCCTCCCAAGCACCATCAGCATTTCCACTATCATTAGTCTGGTGCTGCTTTTGCTGCCCCTGTTCCCCAAAGCGCAGGTTATGGATTATGTGGATATTCATCTCACCATCAGGGAAAAAGTGGGTGACGAGATCCGGGCCATTCCCAATGCCCGGCTAACGATATCGGATGTGGGTGAAGTAGCTACCGATGAGCACGGGCAATATGTTTATCCTTACCCGGTGCGCAATCAGACTGATCCGGAGATCTCCATTTCCATGCTTTCGCCGGAACGCAAGTTGCTGAAACCTTTGGACGGATCCGTGCAGATAGATCCCAGTCAGCAAGAATTCTACATCGATTTTCTGGTAGTCAATATGGCGGACGAAAGCCAGGAATTCCAAAAAAAGATCGAAGCACTGGAAAATAATATGGGCAAACTCCAGCGGGAGAACCAGTTGACCAAACGGCAACTGTATCGTCTGAACAATACCCTGCTGGATACTATCCTCTACTTCGAGCAGATCCGGAGCTCACTGGAAGCCCAGGTATCGGAGATGGAAAACCTGACTGAAGAACAAAGACAGACCATTGAGCGCCAACAATCCGAGATCGCCAATCTGGAAGCCAAGGTTAATACCCTTACCCAGGACCTGACCGAAGCACTTGAGGAGCGCTATCTCAGGCAGAACGAATACTTCAAAGCTATTTCCTCCAGCCTGGCCGGATATGTTCGTCATGCAAAAGACCTCGAAGAGCATCTTCCTCATATTAAAACCTATTTCGGTGCCAATGATTTCCGGAGTATGGACCGGGATGCCCGGCTCTACGAAAAGGTCTTCATTGAGATCTCCGACCGCCAGCAGGAATTTCTGGAAGGGGTGGCCCGCTACTGGCAAAACGAGGAGATCAATAAAGAGCTGGAAGAAGTATTTGATCTCCTGATCAAAGGGATACACCTCAACCAGATCCGTCCTACCGTCAATGAGATATTCGACCTGATCTCTCAGGGGAAACCGGGTAAAGCCCAGAAAACGGCGGAAGGCGCGTACGAAGATATTTCGCTCAATATCAGAAGTCTGGAGAAACAGATCAACAGAATTCTGATGAAGCTGAGGAACAGTTAAAACACCAAAATTTTTCCAAACCTAAAATAAACATTAGTGAAAATGACAAAGCCATTGACGCTCGTAGTATCGGTTACGATCGCATTACTGGCATTACAAGCCTGCAATCCGGAATGCGAATCGATCCCGGCCTCGAATATTGAATTACCACCAGGGCCATATGAAAAGGGGGCCGAACTGGCGATCTTTGCCAACCCATCTGAGTTGCTGAAAGGAAGGGATTTTCTCCTGTCGGTCCGAAATATAAACACCAACAATACATCTACCATAACGCTGGAGTCTCGCTATGAGGAAGGTTTGGAAGCGGCCGTGGTGACCTTACCGGATGAGATCAATCAGGATGCCACATTCCTGATCAATGATCCGGATTGCTCCGGACAATTGATCCCGATCGGCACGCAGACCAGCGTGGTGGATGCCAGTTTCTTTGTCGACAATCCTTTTTTTATCACACCTACTCCCCCACTGATCATCATTCCGAGTCCGCCGATTAATCCACCTTTAAAGATCATCAACGCCTGGTTTAGCCCCAATAACCGGGATTATTGTATTTGGTTCAAACCGGATGAAGATGAGGACGGCAATGAAAAACCCAATCTAATTCCGGCCATTGCCACCAGCCCCATGACCATTACCAACGGTCCCCCGAACGGTAGTGCCGAACTGGCGGTTGGATGCGGAGGCAATCCCGCTACGGATCGCTTTTATCACGCCAATCCTGTTTCCGGGATCGTGGATAAGGAGAATAATTATATCCGGATCCTCATTGACCGGACCAGTAAAGGATTAGGCATTGAGGAGATGGTGGGGCAATTCATCAACCCGGACATGTTGCCTCCCAATACCGATTACAGTACCGGAGGACGTTGTAATCCAGACGGTTCTAAAAAGCCCAATATCATGCTCTTAACATCTCTACAGACCGGAAGACAGATGATACTCTGGCGAGATGCTGACTAAGTAATTTGACGGAAATAAAT
>JAGQXH010000386.1 GCA_020436695.1 Lewinella sp.
TGTAAAAAGACAAACTCACTCTGCTGCGGGCGCAGAAAGACAAAATCGTCCACTTCCAACTTGGCTCCCGGAGGTGTGTTGATCATAGATTGATTGGTGCTCGGGCCAAAAAGGGCATTCTCTCCGGCCCCTTCCGGATAGACATAATCAGCTTTCCAGTAACCACCATAGATAAAGTAGGATTGGCGATAAGCCGGCATCAGTTTCCCCATCGCTTCCTTAAATTTTTCAATACCGGGTAATGTTGTTCCAGAAAGTTTTTTCAACACCGGCGTGGCTATAAAACAAGCCGGCTGGTACTCCGCCAAAGTTGGGATATCAAAAGTTGTGGGTTTGACCAGGGCCGAACCGGCGGCTACTTCATTAATTGGTGATCCTCCCCTGGCGTGCAGGCTGATGGTGGGGCTACCCGCGCCGTTCAAGGTCAGCTGATCGTGCCACAGATCCGGAAATTGCTGCCGGATAAGATCATCAAACAGTTGATAACGGTCATTGGCCATGGCAAACGCCCGCTCCGGGCTGCGGATGAGACGCGGCAGCTTCACCACATGCGGATCGTACCCCATTAAGCCACTGAAAGTCAGTTGTTGCGGATGGGAGCGAATGATCTCCAGCGCACGAGTCAGAGTTTCCCGGCTTTCAAAACCACCCCGGTGCAGCCCGACATCGATCTCCAGGTTCACCCGAATGGCTTGTTTAATATTTCTGGCCAGATCGAGATATTGCTCCAGTCGCATTTCGGTATCGATCAGCCATTGTAGCTGGCGGGAGGGAAGGAATCCTTTTTTTGCCTGTAGATGCTCATAGTAGTAGGCAGCTGTTTTTACCGGCATAGGTTTGCCCAGGAGCATATCCACCGTCCCATCGGCACTTTCGGAAAGCTTAGAGAGAAAAGGCTGATGGAATACCATCAGCTTGGAGGTGCCGGCCTTTTCCATCACATAGCGGATCAATTTCGGGGAAGGTAATGACTTGACGACGATCCGAAGATCCATGCCTGCCGGCATTGTGCTTTTGAGATGTTCGATATTGTGATCCAGCCGGTCCAGATCGAGGATGAGGAAAGGAATAGCCATGGGATGATTTCTTAGGGTTTGGTTTAAGCGCTGAAAGTAGGTACTGTTCATAGTTTGGTTTTTGTGCTGGTAGATGGCAGGCACTTTCGAGGTAAGTAAATTTCTAATACCACAGGCCTTCTCACGCAGTGCCGCAGCGACGCCGCGCGAGATAATATTAATCAATGTTCTTACCTAAAAAAGTGTCTGACATCTAGTCCAAAATCAGACATTTGCGCAAATAATCATTCAAAAACACCCCTTCCGGGTCCTGCTCTGCCCGGTGCTGTAAAAACTGCTCAAACATCGGATACCGCTCCGCCAGTTGTCCGGCTTTCAACGTATGCATTTTCCCCCAATGTGGCCGGCCGGCGTGGGCCAGGAAGATCGTCTCCAGGGCATCGAAGTAGGGTTTCCAGTCCTTTTTGTGATAAACGTGGCAGGCGATGTAAGCGGAATCCCGCTCGTAGGCCGGACTGAGCCAGGCATCATCGCCTTTAACTACCCGGTTCTCTATGGGAAAATGGACGTTGAAGTTATTTTTATTCACCGTACGGATGATCTCCCGAAAAACGCTTTCATGAGCTTCCAGGGGAATGTTGTATTCCATCTCATTGAAGCGCACCAACCGCTGCGTAGCGTACACCTTGTGGCTGTGGAACACTTTGCGTACATCCGGGATAGAAGCTGCAGAGATACGAGCCACCGACTTATTCAGAGCGGGCACCATACGAGCGCCCTCACACAATACCTTGAAGGCGTAATTTTCCAGAAAGTATTCCGTCAGATAATTGACGACATTTACCTTATCCGGCTGATCCCGGGCGATATTCGCCGTTTTGGTCCAGGCCAGTTCGGTGTAAGGGAACCAGTAGAATTCAAAATTCCGGTTGTCCCGATGGCGCTCAGGTAGCGTAGCCAGCACTTCCGACAGTTCCTCTTTACGGCTGCGCAATTCCAGGCGGTATGCCGGTACGCACTGTAGGGTGATCTCCGTGATGATCCCCAAAACGCCCAGCGAGACCTGCGCCGCTTTGAATAAGTTCGGATTCTGCGTAGCAGAGCACATTACTATTTCCCCTTTCCCGTTTACGAAGCGCAACGCCCGCACCTGCGTACTGATGGTCCCGAAATGCAAACCGGTACCATGCGTGCCGGTGCTGATGGTACCGGCGATCGACTGGGCATCGATATCGCCCATATTCTCCATAGCCAGGCCGTGCTCGAATAGTAATTCACCGAGGCGATGCAGCTTGGTACCGGCTTTGACCGTCGCCGTCTTTTGCTCCTGATCCACCGAAATGAGGCCCTGGTACTCGTCCAGACTGATCAATACTTCATCCGTCACCCACAAAGGATTAAAGGAATGTCCGCTACCGATCATCCGGATATGCCGGCCCGTCTCTAAGGCCTGCCGGACGATCTGTTGCACCTCTTCTTCCGATCTGGGATAGGCCACCTGCTGCGGCTGCCATTGGAAGCGTTTGGACCAGTTTTGCATGAGATGAAGATGGATTGGTTGATAAAACCAAATAAACGAGAAAAATTCCGATTTTTAATCCCAAAACCGTTTAAGCCAAATAATCACTCATAAAACAACTGCCGTTGACCACCCTCCTCCTTACACCACCATTTACCCAGCTAAATACGCCCTATCCGGCCACGGCCTACCTGAAAGGCTTTCTGGCGACTAAAGGGATGTCGGCCCATCAGTCTGACCTGGGGCTGGAGGTGATCCTGAAAGTATTTTCCCGGGCGGGCTTGGAGCGATTATTTACTGCTATATCACCCGAAACGACTCTCTCCGAAAATGCCGAACGCATCCTGGCCCTGAAACAAGATTATCTCAAAACCATTGAGCCGGTTATCCGTTTTTTACAGGACAAAGATCCTACCCTGGCTTATTTGATCTGTGAGGAAGATTATCTGCCGGAAGCCGGCCGCTTTGCCGAGTTGGAAGAATTGGAATGGGCCTTCGGCAGTATGGGCATCCGCGACAAAGCCCGCCACCTGGCCACCCTCTATCTGGAAGACATCGGCGATCTGATCACGGAATTGATCGATCCGCACTTCGGCTTCAGCCGTTACGCCGAGCGCATTGCCCGGACGGCTACGTCCTTTGATCCGCTTTATGAGGCCTTACAGGCCGCCCCCACTTTTGTGGATGGCTTTTTGATCGATCTTTTACAGGAAAAGATGCGTCATTTGCAGCCCAACATTGTAGCAATCAGTGTTCCTTTTCCGGGCAATTTATACGGGGCGCTGCGCTGTGGCCAGTTCATTAAAACCACCTACCCGGCTACGAAGGTCATTATGGGCGGAGGTTATGTCAATACGGAGCTGCGTTCGCTGATGGAAGAACGCGTCTTTGAGTTTGTGGATTACATAACGCTGGATGACGGCGAAGCTCCGCTTTGGCATTTATTCGAATATTTTGCCGGGCAACGCCCGCTTACAGCACTCAAGCGCACCTTTGCCCTCGGCAATGGCGTGGTTCAGTATTTCAACGGCTCCGGTGAGCTCGACGTACCGCAGCAGGAAGTCGGCACCCCGCATTATGGGGATCTTTTGCTCGATCAGTATCTCTCGGTCATCGAGATCGCCAATCCCATGCACCGGCTTTGGACGGACGGACGCTGGAATAAGCTCACGCTGGCACATGGCTGTTATTGGGGGAAATGCAGTTTTTGCGACGTCACCCTGGATTATATCAAGCGCTACGAGCCGGTCAGTGCGGCCCAACTTTGCGATCGCATAGAAAACATCATTGCCCAAACCGGGCAGCGCGGATTCCACTTTGTGGATGAAGCAGCCCCACCAGCCCTCATGCGTGATCTGGCCTTGGAGATCTTACGCCGGGGGCTCACCGTAGCCTGGTGGACTAATATCCGGTTTGAGCAAAGTTTTACCCAAGACCTTTGCCGCTTGCTGAAGGCATCGGGCTGTATTGCCGTTTCCGGTGGGCTGGAAGTGGCTTCCGACCGGCTGCTGGCCCTGATGAAAAAGGGCGTGACGGTAGCCCAGGTGGCCCGGGTAGCCCGTCACTTCACTTCGGCCGGCATTATGGTGCACGCCTATCTCATGTACGGCTTTCCCACGCAGACCGCGCAGGAAACTATCGATTCCCTGGAAATGGTCCGGCAGTTGTTTGAACGGGGGGTGTTGCAATCGGGTTTCTGGCACCAGTTCGCTATGACGGCGCACAGCCCGGTAGGCCTGGATCCGGCCGCCTATCAGGTAGTGGAAACCGGGCCCGGACTGGGGACCTTTGCCAATAACGACCTCTATCACGATGATCCGACCGGTGCCGATCACGAACTGTTCAGCGAGGGGCTGAAACATTCGCTGTATAATTATATGCACGGTGTGGGTTTCGAATTCCCTTTACAGGATTGGTTTGACACCAAAGTCCCCCTGACCAGTACCTCTTCTGATTATATACTGCAGGCTTTGGAGGAAGCACCGGAAACCCCGCCCCGTCCTCACCACAAAGTGATCTGGCTGGGCAGCCGGCCTATAACACGCGGATTTCATCAACGCCGGAGAGGGAAAGCGGTGCCCTATCTTGAACTTCATTTTCAAACCAAAAAAGAAGAGTGGGTGCTATCCTTACCCAAGGCCGATGGCCGATGGCTGGCGGATGTGCTCAACCGCTTAAGCCCTCAGCAGCTTACACCACTTACCTTTGAAGAATTGGCGGCAGACTATGTCACCAACCGGTCAGGAGATTTTTCCAGCTTCATGGAAAGCGAAGCCTGGTATGTTTTAAGGGATAAAGGCTTACTGATCGTTTAAGGAGCTATTTGAATTTTGCTATATATTATTAAATTTGGTCAGCAATACTGACGCATTGTAATTTGAATTCCTGTTTAACATTAGATATAGGAAATTGTGCTAATAGGACAATCGTTCCTCCCGAACATTGTCTGTTTTGAAAGGCGACCAACATGAAAAAATCTACACCCAAGAAGAAAGGTAAACCGGCTAAAAAGAAAACACTCACCTCCCGCTGGAGTGAAGGTTTTGCTCAGAAGAAACCTATTCTGAAGTTTATTTCCCTATTTGCTTTGGGCATCCTGCTTTTTTACGTCATCTATTTCTCCGATTTTTTTACCGAACACATTTTGAATCACATCGCCAACGGACAGGCAAAGCTCTCCAGCTTTTTGCTGAACATTTTTGGTTTTGGTACCGATGTGAGTACCTCTATTGTTTCCAACGGTAAGGTCGTGCTGGATATCAAGAAGGGATGCGACGGTATCGAGCCCACTTTCTTTTTCCTGATGGGGGTCCTGCTGGTCCCATTTTCAAAAAAAGCCAAGCTGGTAGGCTTGTTAGTCGGACTGGTGGTCTTATCGCTGCTCAATATTCTGCGGATAATCGGCCTGTTCCTGGTGAGCAGCTACTGGCCGGATGCATTTGATTTCCTGCATCTGCACGGCGGCTTCACGCTCTTCTTCATTGTCACCATTATTGTCTGGATCTTCTGGGCCAACTGGGCGATCGGTCTTCCAAAAACTCCCTCCTATGAGAAAAGTGTTTCTTAGATCTGTGCTGTTTTTTTTCGTAGCGTATGTGTTGCTCTATCTGCTCTTCAGTTTTTCCGGTGCGAAACAGACTATTGCCAATACCTATAAAGGAATGGCTAATACCTTTGTGCTTCCCGTTTTGCCCGGCGCCTATTTGCTTTTTGAACAAAACCCGGGTTTGCCGGATGATCCGAACCAGATCCAGGTAAGGCTGGAAAGTCAGGCTAAGGTGGATCGTCAAATGCAGGCAGCCAGAGAGCAGGGGCTAAAAACGATCGAGCTGAAATTCGAGACCTACCATATTTTCCTTTTCGAATTTTTCACTTTCCCACTGCTGTTCTTTACGGCTATGCTGGTCGCCACCCCGGTGAAATGGAAGCGAAAACTACAGGCTTTTTTTATCGGGCTGGCGCTTCTGCTGGTCTTTATGTTCTTTAAAACCTATTTTATCACCCTTTATCATCTACAGCGAAACCAGATCGCAGAATACCAGTCGAGTGATTTTTGGGAGGGGATGGTCGAAAAGATACAGCTTGGTTTTAACAATATTACTACAGCACTCATTACAGCTACCCTGATCTGGGCACTTACCGTTTTCCAAAAGAGCGACTGGAAAAAACAGATGGATCAGTTCAATACAGTATCCACACAAAAAAAGGCTCCGGAAAAATCAAAATGATCTTCCCAGAGCCTTTCCCGACCTATGGCGGTTTGATAAATCAGTGATAACGTGGTAGGCTCCGTCGCTCTGGCCTTGACAGCACGCAAATCAGTTTTAATAAGTCCACCTATCTTCCGGCTCTGGTATACCGGTTCGGAGGAGCCTGCCACCCTGCATCCCTACCGCTATAAGCTTCCGGCAGAACAAGCAGCAGAAAAATAAAAATTTTGTAATCTCCAACTCACGACGTATATTTCCAACCATCAAGGCCATCCGATCCGTATTATTCCCGCAGCATGATAGTACTCCACCCATGGATTTCTTTCCCAAACATTGAACGATAGCCTTCGTTTTCCGCAGTCAACAAACACATGCACATGATACAAATTGCTGGCCAAACCGTATTGGTTAGTTGGTGAATGTGCTTACCGACATTGCCAACTACCCCTACAAACATTCATTTCTAAACAAAACCGAGAATACCTATGTGGAAGGAATTTAAAGCATTCATCATGAAAGGCAACGTCCTGGAGCTGGCCGTAGCGGTGATCGTCGCCGGCGCGTTCGGAGCCATTGTCACTTCACTGACCAATGACGTAATTATGCCGCCCATCGGGCTGGCCCTTGGAGATGTCGATTTCAGTCAACTGGCCATCACCCTACAGGAAGCCCAGATGAATGACGCAGGAGAGGTGGTTAAAGAAGCGGTACAGATCCGTTACGGAGCATTCATCCAGAAGATCATTGATTTTCTGATCATTGCCTTTATCATCTTCATGCTCATCCGTACCTACAATAAGATGACGGAAGAGCCCAAGGAGGAAGCCGCACCGGCACCGCCTCCGGGTCCTACTCAGGAAGAATTGCTCGCAGAGATCCGGGATTTGCTCAAAAAGCAGTAATTCCGGTCTGGGTACTCGGTTTTGGGTATCCGGTTATATAAATGCAAAAGAGGCTTCGATCTACCGGTCGGAGTCTCTTTTGCATTTAATGTGCTGACTTAAACCAACGCTCCCAAAACAGGAATCGATGATCTTCAATTTTTTTCCATCCGGGAAAACCGATCCTGTCTGTCACTACGTAAGTATATGAAAACATACTTTCCTTTCGTCTTACCCCAGCCTTGAAGATCTTTAGCAATAATAGTAAAGGGAGATTCTCGGACGAAGCCGGCTTGGGTTGGCTTCGTCTTTTTTATTTATGTGATACGAAAAGTGAATGAAAGTTTAATCAGGTTAATGTTCTTGTAAGAGGGTTAAGTCAGTAGATAAGGGACGGTAAAAACTACTACCTTGACTACAGATTTAAAACAAGAATGAAATGAGTCTACAGCCTGCGCGCTTTCTCTCTCTTTCGGCTCTCTTTCTCATCGCTACGCTCCCTATTACTCAGGCCCAGACCTCGCAGAGGGAGATCGGCCTTCGATTCACTGATTGGGACCAGTTTGGTTTGTTGTACAAAAAGCAAATAGCTGAAAATACCTATCGCCGGTACAGGGTCGCCCTGGCAAGGTTTAATTATGATAATTATGAAACAGCTGAGCAATTTGGTATGTGGCTAGGGTTTTCCATAGGCAAGGAGAAGCGGAGAGCCCTGAATGAACGTCTACATTGGATTCATGGCTGGGAGCCGGGTTTGTCTCTGGATATAAATTTGGAAACACAAAAGAATGACGGCTATACTTTGCAATCCAGTCTGCTCAGTATACATCCCTATATCGGCTATGTGCTCGGCCTGCAGTATCGACTAAATGATCATTTTTTGTTGGGCCTGGAAAATATC